>JAUSNJ010000009.1 GCA_030645355.1 Rhodoferax sp.
ATGCCGGTGGCCACACTGGTGACCAACAAGGGTGGCAAGACCATCGTCACCAATGCGGGGTCGAACACCAAGTTCCTGGGCGTGCTGGACTTTGAGGTCAAAGACAAGCGGGTCATGGACTTCCGCTACAAGCTCCTGCCCATTTTTGCCAACATGCTGCCGGCCGACCCCGAGATGGACGCACTCATCACCAAGATGCGCGCACCGTATGAATCCAAACTGGCGGAAAAGCTCGCGATCACCGAAGGCACGCTGTACCGCCGTGGCAATTTCAATGGTACCGGTGACCAGCTGCTGGTGGATGCGCTGATGGACGTGCAGGGCGCCGAAATCGCGTTCTCACCGGGCTTTCGCTGGGGCACCACGCTGCTGCCCGGCCAGGCCATTACCCGCGAGTGGCTGATGGACATGACGGCCACCACCTACTCCTATGCCACGGTGACCGAGATGACGGGTGACACCATCAAGACCATTCTGGAAGACGTGGCCGACAACCTGTTCAATCCCGACCCGTACTACCAGCAGGGCGGCGACATGGTTCGGGTGGGTGGCCTGCAATACAGCTGCAACCCCAGTGCCGCCATGGGCAAGCGCATCGACAACATGCAGCTGCAGGGCCGTGCCCTGGAGGCTGGCAAGAAGTACAAGGTGGCCGGCTGGGCGCCCGTGGCCGAAGAGGCGCGCACCCAGGGCAACAAGATGGTGTGGGACGTGGTGGAGACCTGGCTCAAGGCCAGTGGTGGCAAGGTGTCTGCACGCAAGCTCAATACGCCAACCCTGGTGGGTGTGAAACCCAACCCGGGTTACGCGTCGATGTGAAGTGCACTTCCCGGTCAGTATCACAGGTCGGCTACTAACAGCGCCAATCGTAAGGCAATGGGTCTTCTTGAAGTAGCCGCGTCTTCTTAAGGGCAGGGCACCCACGATGTTGGTTTGGTGCAGGATGTGTCAAGCATTTCGGAACTGGCACATCTCCCGAAGCCGGTACACGCGGAAAGCTGCAAGCGGATTAGGCCGCTAGCGCTCGTAGATTATGGGTGAGTAGCTACTGTTTTTATAGTGACTTGGTTTGTGGTTCAAGTCACTTGCCGGTTAGCAGTGGTTCGTTGGGGGGCAGCTGAGTGCGGCGCCCCAACTCGCTGACATCCGCATGAACACCGCCGCCGTCAGCAACCCGGACAATGGCTACAGCATGCCCTAACCCCGCTTGGTGGCAATCAGCGGTTTGACTGGTGGTGCCTGCACGGTCGGACGGTTGGCTTCAACCTGCGCAAGCGGTTGCACTTCGCGCATCGTGGCAAGGCAGCGCTGGGTCAAATTCTGATACGTCTCTGTACCGGTAAGTTTCCATGCGACTTCTTCGGCGCGCAGGTCTCGAATCAACTTCGCAGGAACCCCGGCCACCAAGGTTTGTGCTGCTACCCGCATGCCCGCTGGCACAAACGCGCAGGCAGCAACCATGGCGCGCTCGCCCACCTCTGCCTCGTCCATCACCACGGCGTTCATGCCCACTAGCGCATCGCGGCGCACGGTGCAACTGTGTAGCACCGCGCCGTGGCCAATATGGCCGTTTTCTTCTACCAGCGTGTCCTGCTGCGGAAAGCCATGCATGACGCAGTTGTCCTGCACATTGGCGCCCGCCAGCAGCACGATGCGACCGAAGTCGCCACGCAGGCTGGCATTTGGGCCCACATAGCAGTTTGGACCGATGTGCACATCACCAATCAGCACGGCGGTGGGGTGCACAAAGGCGCTGTGGTGCACCACTGGAATGACCCCTTCAATGGAATAGCAAGGCATGTTTTTCTAGCTGCGCTTGGCGACCAGGGTCAGGATGTCGTAGCTGGCAACCACGTCTCCATCCTGGTTGGTCACTTCCACATCCCAAGCCACCACGCCCTGACCCACACCCTTGGCGTCCACCTTGTTGCGGTCGATCTTGCGTTTGGCCGTCAGGCGGGCCTGGATCGTGTCGCCAATCCCCACAGGCTTGACGAAGCGCAGCGTGTCCAGCCCATAGTTGGCCAGCACCGGCCCTGGTGCGGGCGACACAAACAGGCCAGCTGCAGCGGATAGCACAAAGTAGCCGTGCGCAATGCGCTTGCCAAACGGTGACTCCTTGGCCGCCACCTCGTCAAAGTGCATGTAGAAGTAATCGCCCGAAATGCCGCCAAAGGCCACGATATCGGCCTCGCCCACCGTGCGGCGGTGCGTCAGCAAGGAGTCGCCGACCTGCAGATCCTCAAAGTAGCTGCGGAAAGGGTGCACCACCGTGTTATTGACCTTGGCACCGCGCACATGCTCGCCTGTGACGGCTGCCAGCATGGTGGGCGAACCTTGCACGGCGGCGCGTTGCAGGTAATGTTTCACGGCGCGCAGACCGCCGAGTTCTTCACCACCACCGGCACGTCCCGGTCCGCCGTGTTTGAGCGTGGGCAGGGGCGAGCCGTGGCCGGTAGACTCGACTGCCGATTCGCGGTCGAGAATGTGCAGACGGCCATGCCAGGCTGCCATGGCAGGTATGGCTTGGGCGGCTACTGTGCTGTCGCGTGTGACCAACGTAGCCACCAGGCTGCCCTGACCGCGTGCGGCCAAGGCCAGGGCCTGGCCCAGGTCTTCGTAGGCCATGACGGTGCTGACCGGGCCGAAGGCTTCGATGGTGTGCACCGAGTCCACGTCCATGGGCTTGCGGCAGGCCAGCAAAGTAGGTGCACAGAAGGCGCCTTGGGCGGTGCCCTCGCCAATCCAATCTTCCTTCCCTGCGTACACCAACTCAGCATCTTGGCGCAGCAGCGCAATGCGCTCGGCCACGTCGGCCTGTTGCGCGTGCGAGGCCAGTGGCCCCATCCGCACACGCTCATCAGCCGGGTCACCCACGGTCGTCTTGGCCAGGCGCGCAGCCACTTGTTCGCACACTGCATCCAGGTGTTTGGCGGGCACGATGGCACGCCGGATGGCGGTGCACTTCTGTCCGGCCTTGACCGTCATCTCGCGCGCCACCTCTTTGACAAACAAGGAAAACTCTTCGTCATCGGGTGTGACATCGGGGCCTAGGATGGCGCAGTTCAGTGAATCGGCTTCGGCATTGAACGGGACGGAATTGGCGATCAGATTGGGGTGCGCACGCAAGCGGGAAGCCGTGTCTGCTGAACCCGTGAAGGTGACTACATCGGCACCGTTCAACCGGTCCAGCAGATCGCCGGTACCACCAATGACGAGTTGCAAGCTGCCCTCGGGCAGAATGCCCGATTGCACGATGAGCCGCATGGCCGCCTCGGTCAGGTAACTGGTGGCACTGGCCGGCTTGCCAATGCAGGGCATGCCCGCCAGGAAACTGGGCGCAAACTTTTCCAGCAGACCCCAGACGGGAAAGTTGAAGGCGTTGATGTGCACCGCTACACCACCGCGCGGCACCAGCACGTGGGTACCGGAAAATCCGCCCTTTTTGCCCAAGGCGAAGGCCGGCCCCTCATGCACCAGATTGCCCGAGGGCAACTCGTTGCTGCCGATACTGGCATAGGCAAACAGGGTGCCGGCGCCGCCGTCGATATCGATCCAGCTGTCCACTTTGGTGGCGCCGGTATGGGCCGACACGGCGTAGAGTTGCTCCTTGTGTTCCATCAGGTACTTGGCCAGGGCCTTGAGGCGCTGGGCACGCTCCTGGAAGTCCATGGCCATCAGGGCAGGGAGGCCCTTGCGGCGGGCGTGTTCAATGGCTTCACCAAAGTCCAGGCTTTCGGCATGGGTGTGGGCAATGGTCTTGCCATTGACGGCGCTGCGCAGTGCGCTGGCGGCTTGTGTGCCCTGCCAGTGACCGCCGATATAGCTTTGAAGGGTCTGGGTCATGGTGTGTGTAGAAAGGTTTAGGGTTTAGCGCTCGTCAAAACTCACGGTCACGGCTTCACTGGTGGGGCGGGACTGGCAGCTCAGTACAAAGCCCTTGTCGGTCTCCCAGGCTTCCAGGCCAAAGTTCTTGTCCATCGCCACGCTGCCGGTCATGACCTTGCAGCGACAGGTGGCGCAGACGCCGCCCTTGCAGGAAAATGGCAGGTCCAGGCCTGCGGCCATCGCCACGTCCAGCACATGTTCATCGGGGTTCATGTGCAGCGCGTGTGACTTGCCATCCAGCACCACCGTTAGCGCGACCTGGCCACCGGGGGGCAACTTCAGGTTGGCCACGGCAGCCTGACGTGCTTCAGGCGATAGCGCCTCCAGTGTGGGCGAGGTGAAGCGCTCGGTATGCACCTGCTTGGCAGGCACACCCGCATCCAGCAAAGCCTTTTCGGTGACCGATATCATCGCCTCGGGGCCACAGATAAACACCTCGTCCATGCTACCCACTGGCAGCAGCGCGCCAATCAGGGCGCGCACCTTGTCACCGTCGATGCGCCCTTGCAACAAGTCAGCTTCCTGCGCCTGGCGTGACAGGATGTGGATCAGGGTCAGGCGACCGGCATAACGGTCTTTCAGGTCTTGCAGGGCCTCATTGAACATCACGCTGCCCATGCTGCGGTTGCCGTAGACCAGGGTGAATTTGGAGTCGGGCTGGTCTTCCAGGCTGCTGGCCATGATGGACAAAATCGGCGTGATGCCCGAGCCCGCCGCAAAACCCACCCGGTGCAGGGCGCGTGGGCGCCTGGAGACAAAGCGGCCATCGGGCGGCATCACCGCCAGGGTGTCACCGGCTTTGAGCTGGGTGGCGGCCCAGTTCGAGAACACGCCACCGGCCATTGGGCGCACACCCACCACCAGCTGGTGGGTGTTTTTCAGGTGGCTGTGGGTGCAGCAGATCGAGTAGCTGCGGCGCACATCGGCACCATCGATCTTGCTGCGCAAGGTCAGGTATTGACCCGGTTGGAAGTCAAAGCTTTCCAGAAGGTCATCTGGCACGCTCAGGGCGATGGCCACCGAACCAGCTGCCTCGGGGCTGATGCTGGCGACACGCAGATCGTGAAAACGGAGGGAAGTGGACATGTTGGCCTAATAGGGTTTGAAGTAGTCAAAGGGTTCCAGGCAGCTCAGGCAGCGGTACAGCGCTTTGCAGGCGGTGGAGCCAAAGTGCGAGGTCTCTGTCGTGTTGTGCGAGCCGCATTGTGGGCAGGCCACGGTCTGCGCAGCGCTGGCGCCGGCCTTTCTGGAAGCAAACTGGATGACGCTGGTGCCACCAGTGGCGCAGCCGCTGGGGTGCGGCGGTGCAATGCCATAGGCGCGTAACTTTTCGCGCCCCTCGGGTGTCATCCAATCGGTGGACCAGGCCGGTGCAATCTGCATCATCACCCGGGCCGCCACACCAGCAGTGGACAAGGCATTCACCACATCGTCTTCCATCTGGCTCATAGCCGGGCAGCCGCTGTAGGTCGGGGTGATGACCACTTCCAAACCCGTCGCGGTTTGGCGCACCGCCCGCAGGATGCCCATTTCGCGCAGGTTCACCACCGGAATCTCGGGGTCGGTCACCGACTCCAGCAGACTCCAGGTGGTGTAGTGCGGGTCAGCAGGTTCCTTGCGTGCAATGGGGCCATCGGGCAATGCCGATGGCTCAGGCTGCACCGCGCATGGATTGGCATCGGCTTGCATGGTGTTTACCAGACCGCTTCAGGGTGGGCGCGGGCCAGGCTTTGCATTTCGGCCAGTACAAACCCCAGGTGCTCGGAGTGCACACCGGTTTTGCCGGTCGTCACATATCCGCCAGCGGCCGGGCGCTGCAAGGTGGCCTCGACCAGGGCCTCGTCCACTAACTGGTTCCAGGTGGCTTGCAGCTGACGGGTGTCAACCCCGAGGCCGGACTTGACCACAGCCGTTTCCATGGCGCTGGGCGCAAAGAATTCCTGCGTGTAGGGCATCAAATGGTTGATAGCCGCCTGCATTTTGGCGTGTGACTCGTCGGTTCCGTCACCCAGACGCAGCATCCAGTCACGCGCGTGGCGCAGGTGGTACTGGGTTTCCTTCAACGACTTGGCGGCAATGGCGGCCAACTGCGCATCCGCAGAACCCTTGAGTGCTTCCCACACCAGCACCATCAAGGCGCTATAGAGGAAGTTGCGCCCAATCGTCACCGCGTAGTCCCGGTCACCACTGCCGGTGGGCGCTTGCGCGGTGCTATGCGGCAGCTCCAGCAGGGTGTAGTTCTTGAACTCCGGCACATCACGAAAGTAGGCCAACAGGTCTTCACTGGTTTTGCCGTCCTTGCGCATCGTGGCCACATGCTGGTACAGCAGGCGGGCTTGGCCAATCAGGTCCAGGCTGTTGTTGGCCAGCGCCAGATCTTCTTCCAGCACCGGGCCATGGCCGCACCACTGGGCGTTGCGCTGGCCCAGAATGACCGCGTTGTCGGCCAGGTGCAGCAGGTAGTCTTGAAAATGGGCCGCCATTACATGTGCCCCACTTCTTCAGGAATGTCATAGAAGGTGGGGTGGCGGTAGATCTTGTCGGCCGCCGGGTCAAACATCGAATCCTTGTCTTCCGGCGCGCTGGCTGCAATGCTCTTGCTTGGTACTACCCAGATGCTCACACCTTCCTGGCGGCGGGTGTACACGTCACGCGCCATTTGCAGGGCGTGCTGTGGGTCGCTGGCGTGCAGGCTGCCGCAGTGCTTGTGCTCCAGGCCCTGTTTACTGCGCACAAATACTTCCCAGAGGGGCCAATCCTTCAATGCGGGTGTGGTGTCGCTCATGCTGCTTCCTTGGTTTGTTGGGGTTGGTGTTTGCGGGCGTGGGCCAGGGCGGCATCGCGCACCCATTGGCCATCGTTATGGGCTTTGACCCGGGTCGACAGGCGCTCGTGGTTGCACGGGCCGTTGCCGTTCACCGTGGCCCAGAACTCATCCCAGTCGATCTCGCCGTGGTCGTAGTGTTGACGCTCTTCGTTCCATTTCAGTAGCGGGTCGGGTAAGGTCACCCCCAATACGTTGGCTTGCGGCACGGTGGCGTCGATAAATTTTTGGCGCAAATCGTCGTTGCTGATGCGCTTGATGCCCCAGCGCATGGCTTGCTCGCTGTGCGGGCTGTTGGCATCCGGCGGGCCAAACATGGCCAGGCATTTCCACCAGAATCGATTGACCGAATCCTGGACCATGGCTCTTTGTTCGGCCGTGCCTTGCATCATCACCAGCAGCGCTTCATAGCCCTGGCGTTGGTGGAAAGACTCCTCTTTGCAGACGCGGATCATGGCGCGGGCATACGGGCCATAACTGCAGCGGCACAACGGAATCTGGTTGCTGATGGCGGCACCATCGACCAGCCAGCCAATCGTGCCGACATCGGCCCAGTTCAGCGTGGGGTAGTTGAAGATCGAGCTGTACTTGGCTTTGCCGCTATGCAGGTCGGCCAGCATCTGGTCGCGGCCCACGCCCAGGGTTTCGGCGGCGCTGTACAAGTACAGGCCATGGCCGCCTTCGTCTTGCACCTTGGCAATCAGAATCGCCTTGCGCTTCAAGCTGGGCGCGCGGCTGATCCAGTTGCCCTCGGGCAGCATGCCGACGATTTCACTGTGGGCATGCTGGCTGATCTGGCGCACCAGGGTCTTGCGATACGCCTCGGGCATCCAGTCTTGCGGCTCAATTTTGCCGTCGGCATCGATTCGTTGGTCAAAACGGGCCTGCGCTAGCGGGTCTTCCAGAGAGGCGATAGGTGCTGCCTTTTTCTGGCCGGGGGTCTCTTGCACATTGAACGACTGGGTGTACATAAATGTGTTTCCTTTGGGTTGAAAAAATTATCTTGACGAGCTGGCCAACCACGCGGGGGGGCGTTTGTCCAGAAAGGCTGCTACGCCGTCGCGGCCTTCGGCGGTGGCCCTTTGGTGGGCAATACGCTGGGCAGTCATCTCCAGCGTGTCCTCGTCAATCGGTCTACCCTTGATGGCTTCGATCAACTCCTTGGCAGCTTTTTGGGCTGACGGTGCGCCGGTAAGCAAGGGCTCGATCAGTGCCGCTACGCCTGCATCGAGGCCATCAACTGCGGTGACTTCATTGACCAGGCCAATCGCCAAGGCCTGCTCTGCGCTGATGCGCTCGGCACTTTGAAAGTAGCGCAGCGCGTGGCGCGGGCCAATGGCGCGCAACACATAGGGGCTGATCACTGCGGGGATGATGCCGAACTTGACCTCTGAGGTGGAAAACACCGCGTCCTCGCTGGCCACCGCCATGTCACACGCCGCAGCCAGTCCGGTACCACCGCCCAGTGCGGCGCCCTGAATGCGCGCAATTGTGGGCTTGGACAGACCAGAGAGCGTGTGCAGCATGCGGGCAAAGCGACGGGCATCTGCCAGGTTGTCGGCTTCACTGCCCTCAGCAGCCCGGCGCATCCAGTTCAGATCCGCGCCAGCCGAGAAGTGCTTGCCGCGTCCGGCCAGCACCACCACGCGCACCGCAGGGTCATCGTCAAGCTTCCGGCAAGCATCGTTTAGGTCGGCGATGAGTTGCTCATTGAAGGCGTTGAAAACCTCCGGGCGGTTCATCCAGATCGTGGCGACTCGGTTAACTTGCTCGATGACCAGGGTGCTGTACATGGTGCGGCTCGCGGGGGAGGATTACTTCGCAATCGTCCAGTCGTTGTTCTTGATCTCCAGCATCAAAAACGCGGAGAGGTCCAAGCCCATGTGGTCCGTGGCGGACATATTGACCTTGCCGCCGGTGCCGATGAAGCCCTTGGTAGCCTCAATCGCGTCGCGCACCTTGGCCTTGTCGGTGCCGCCGGCGCGCTTGATGGCGTCCACCGCCAGCATCAGGCCGTCATAGGCATGGCCTCCAAAGGACGACACGTCGGTTTTCCAGCGGGCTTCAAAGGCCTTGGCATAACCTTCGGCCACGGCCTTCTGCGGGTCGGTGGCAGGCAACTTGCTGGCCACCAGCAACGCGGCTGCCGGCAGGCGCACACCTTCGGCGGCCGGACCAGCGAGTTTGATGAACTCTTCAGAGGCCACACCATGGGCGTGGTACAGCGGCAAAGTCATGCCGAGTTGCTTGTAGCTCTTGGTAGCAATCGCCGGACCTTGTCCCAGGCCAAAGATGAACACGGCCTGCACGCCGGGCGTGTTGCGAATCTTGGTGAGTTGCGGACTCATGTCCGTGTCTTTGGGGCCATAGGACTCATTGGCCACCAGGGTGATGCCGTACTTGGCCGCCACCCCTTCGGTTTCCTTTTTTCCGGATTGACCAAAGCCACTGGTTTCAGAGAACAGCGCCACGTTGGTCAAACCGCGCTTTTTCATGTCTTCAAACACCTTTTCAGCCGCCATGCGGTCGGTGTGGGGCATTTTGAAAATCCACTTCTTGACGGGCTCGACGATCACCACGGCACCCGCCAGGGAGATAAAGGGCACACCGGCCTTGTCGACCAGCGGAGCCATCGACATGGTGGAACCGGTGGTGGTGCCGCCCACAATGATGTCGACCTTGTCGTCGTCTATCAGACGTTTGGCAAAACCATTGGCCTTGCTCGCATCACTGCCGTCGTCGTAATGCACCAACTCCAGTTGGCGACCCAGCACGCCGCCCTTTTTGTTGATGTCTTCCACATACATCTGCAGGGTTTTCAGCTCGGGGTCGCCAAGGAAGGCGGCGGGGCCTGTGACGGACAGAATCGAACCAATCTTGATCGGATCGGCGGCAAAAGCAGCCAATGCACCAACGGCCAAGGCCGCACCAACCGCCAGTTTTTTCAAAGTGAATTTCATCGTTTTGTCTCCTTCAGGGTTAAAAATATTCCGTCACACGCGCTCTATCACCAGGGCAATACCTTGCCCGACACCAATGCACATCGTGCAAAGCGCATAACGCCCGCCACGCCGTGCCAGTTCATACATGGCGGTGGTCACCAGCCGCGCACCGCTCATGCCCAAGGGATGACCCAGCGCGATCGCACCACCATTGGGGTTGACGCGCCCTTCGTCGTCACGCAAGCCCAGGTCGCGCAGCACCGCCAGGCCTTGCGCCGCAAAGGCTTCGTTCAGCTCAATCACATCCATCTGGTCAAGGTTCAAGCCCGCTTTTGCCAGCACTTTGCGTACGGCGGGTGCCGGGCCAAACCCCATGATGCGCGGAGCCACACCGGCCACTGCCATCGCCACAATGCGCGCCTTAGGGGTCAGCCCGTTGGCGCGCACGCTGGCGGCACTGGCGATCAGCAAGGCGCACGCACCGTCGTTCACGCCCGAGGCGTTGCCCGCCGTCACCGATAAATCGGGGCCGTTGATGCCCTTGAGTTGGGACAGCATGTCCGGCGTGGTATCGGGGCGCGGATGCTCGTCGGTGTCAACCACGATCGGGTCGCCTTTCTTGCGCGGAATCACCACCGGTATCAACTCATCCGCAAAACGCCCGGCGGCGTGCGCGGTCGCCCAGCGCTGCTGGGATCGCAACGCAAACGCATCCTGGTCGGCGCGCGAGATGTTGAAGTCCGTGGCCACGTTGTCAGCCGTTTGCGGCATCGAATGCGTGTCATAGAGCTTTTTCATCAACGGGTTGGCAAAGCGCCAGCCGATGGTGGTGTCATAGATTGCGGCGCTGCGCGAGTAGGCGCTTTCTGCCTTGCCCATGACAAAGGGCGCGCGCGACATGCTCTCCACACCACCGGCAATCATCAAGTCTGTCTCGCCGGATTTGATGGCGCGGGCTGCCATGCCAACGCAGTCCAGCGACGAGCCGCACAAGCGGTTGACCGTGGTGCCAGGCACTTCCACCGGCAGCCCGGCCAACAAGCCGGCCATGCGCGCCACATTGCGGTTGTCTTCCCCGGCCTGGTTGGCGCACCCAAAAATGATGTCATCCACGCTGCCCCAGTTGACCTGGGGGTTGCGTTCCATCAGTGCCTTGATGGGGATGGCGGCCAAGTCGTCCGCGCGAACGCCTGCCAGGGCGCCGCCATAGCGACCAATCGGAGTGCGAACGGCGTCGCAGATAAAAGCTTCAGTCATACATTGCGTGATTCGTCACGTCCATTTGCTATCAAAAACAGAGCTGCTCGCGTTTATTTGATGAGGGCTATAGCACGAAAAGACTTACAACGAGTTGGTATGTCGGGTGTCAAACCTGCTTGGGCCGCTCGTCAATCAGACGGCGCGCCTTGCCAGTCAGCGTGCGCGGAATCGTCTCAAATTCCAGCACCGACACGCGGGTCGAAATGCCGACGATGGTCTTGATGTGGTGCTGCAACTCTTTGCTGATGACCGCCACGTCGGCCGGCGACAGCGTGCCCGACACCTCGCGCTGCAATTCGCACCGCACCTCAACGTTGTCCAGATGGCCGTCGCGGCTGAGCAGGATCTGGTAGTTGCCCGAAAGCCGCTTGTCACGCAGGATTTGCTCTTCAATCTGGCTGGGGAATACGTTGACACCGCGCACGATCAGCATGTCGTCCGAGCGGCCCGTGATCTTGCCCATGCGCCGGAACGAACGCGAGGTGGGAGGCAGCAAGCGTGTCAGGTCGCGGGTGCGGTAACGGATCACCGGAAAAGCCTCCTTGGACAGCGAGGTAAACACCAGTTCACCGTCCTCGCCGTCGGGCACCACTTCCCCGGTTTCGGGATCGATGATCTCGGGGTAGAAATGGTCTTCCCAGATGACCGGGCCGTCCTTGGACTCGATGCATTCGCAGGCCACGCCCGGTCCCATGACTTCGGTGAGGCCGTAGATGTCAATGGCGTCGATGCCCAGCTTGCGCTCGATCTCTTTGCGCATGCCCTCACCCCAGGGTTCGGCACCAAAAATACCCACTTTCAAGGAGATTTGATCGGGCGTGATGCCCAGACGCTCGAACTCTTCGGCAATCACCAGCGAGTAGCTGGGGGTGACCATGATGATCTGCGGCTGAAAGTCCACGATCTGCTGCACCTGCTTTTCGGTCTGACCGCCCGACATCGGCACCACGGTGCAGCCCAGGCGTTCGGCACCGTAATGCGCGCCCAGGCCGCCGGTGAACATGCCATAGCCGTAGGCGTTGTGCAGCATGTCGCCAGCACGGCCACCGGCCGCGCGGATGGAACGCGCCACCAGGTTGGCCCAGTTGTCGATGTCTTGCAGCGTGTAGCCAACCACGATGGATTTGCCCGTGGTGCCCGATGACGCATGCAGACGGGCAATCTTGTCGCGCGGTACGGCAAACAAGCCAAACGGATAGTTGTCGCGCAAGGCGGTTTTGGTCATGAATGGAAACTTGGCCAGGTCAGCCAGGCTCTTCAGGTCGTCGGGGTGCACGCCTTTCTCATCAAAGGCCTTTTTGTGCAGGGGTACGTTGTCATAGGCGTGTCGGAGCGACCACTTCAGTCGCTGCAATTGCAGGGCAGAGATTTCGTCGCGACTGGCGGTCTCGATGGCGTCGAGTTCGCCGGGTTGGGGGGCTTTGACGGTCATGTCGGTCTCCTCTGGAACAGCTTGGATAGTTGAAAAGGGAATGGTCGGCGGTGCTCAGGCAGTGGCATCAGCCTGCAGCAGACCGGCGATGACCTCGCCTTTGATGCGGTAGCTCTTGCCCCGGAACAGGGCTACGGTCTTCCCGCTGCGGGTGCGCACGGTGATGTCATACACACCGGTGCGCCCGGACAGCGAGCGCTCCACCGCTTCGGCTTCCAGTACATCCCCTTCGCGTGCCGGGGCCAGAAAGTCGATGTGGCAGGCGGACGCCACGGTGTTCTGGTTGTAGCTGTTGCAGGCAAAGGCAAAGGCGCTGTCGGCCAGGGTGAACATGAAGCCGCCATGACACATGTGGTGGCCATTGACCATGTCGCCGCGCACTGCCATGGTGATCAGGGCATAGCCAGGCTTGACGTGCACAATTTCCATTCCCAGACCCTGCGTGGCGCGGTCACGCGCCCACATGGCTTGGGTCACCGCATCGGCCAGTGCCTGTGGGTCAGAGGGAAGTTCCGTCAAAAGATCGGTCATGAAAAAGCCTTCTGTGCAAATACGTGGTGTTGGATAAGGGGCGAAGTGCGGTAGCGGTCTTCGCCATAGGTGTGGGTCAGGTGCCCGAGTACGGTTTGAATCCGCTCCAGGCCAACGGCGTCGCCCCAAGCCAGCGGGCCGCAGGGGTAATTGACGCCCAGGCGCATGGCGGTGTCCACAGAAGGCGCGTCACACACGCCCTGGTTGACGGCATCCGCCGCCTCGTTGGCCAGCATGGCGACGGTGCGCATGACGATAAGCCCAGGGATGTCCTGCAGCACCGACACCGCAAAGCCTGCCGCTTGCATCAGGCCAACCGCCGCGTCGGCGGCAGCCGGGTCGCACTGTGCGGCCACGCTCACGCCCAGGCGGGTGGCGCGGGTGTAGTCCAGTGCCAGGTCGATCAGCACGGTATTGGGCGTTTCGGTCTCGAACGCGCAGCGTGTAGCGGTGCGACCATCGGTGACGCGCAGCGTGGCATCACCGGCTGTGGCCAATGTCGCGGCCGAGTCTGGCGCCTGGGTGTAGCTGACATGGTTGGCTTGCAGGCGTTTTACCAGTGCCTGGGCCGCAGCAGATTGGCCGAACACCACGATGTCAGTCGGTGTGGATTGCGCTGGGGCGGTCGCTGGCAAGGGCTTGTCGGCACCCGCCTGATAACTGTAAAATCCCCGACCGGATTTTTTGCCGAAAAAACCGGCGTCGACCAGGTCTTGCTGAATCAGCGAGGGCAAAAAGCGCGGGTCGTTAAAAAACGCCCGCCAGACCGAGTTGGTGACCGCAAAATTGACATCATGGCCAATCATGTCCATCAACTCAAACGGACCCATGCGAAAGCCACCAGCCTCGCGGCAGCAGGCATCCAGCGTGGCGCAGTCGGCTCCGCCTTCGGTCAGCACCCGCAAGGCTTCGGCGTAATATGGACGGGCGACCCGGTTGACGATGAAGCCAGGGGTGGACTTGGCCTGCACCGGGGTTTTTCCCCAGGCTGCAGCGGTGGCAAACAGGGTGTTGGCAACCTCTGGCCGGGTCGCCAGACCGGACACCACTTCCACCAGTGCCATCAGCGGCGCCGGATTGAAGAAGTGCAAGCCCGCAAGGCGCTGCGGACTCTTCAATGCCGCGCCAATCGCGGTGATCGAGATGGACGACGTGTTGGTCGCCAATATGCAGCCATCGGACACCAGGGCTTCCAGATCGGAAAACAGCTTTTGCTTGATCTGCAGGTTTTCCAGTATGGCTTCCACCACCAGACCGGCATCCGCCAGGTCATTCAGTTGTGCTACAGCCATCAGTCGGTTACCTGCATCCTGCGCCGCAAGCTGGCTCATCTTGCCCTTTGCCACCATTTTTTCAAATTGGACACGGATTCCCGCAACGGCTTGTGCTGCTGCATCCGGACGGGTGTCGTGCAACTTCACCGTGTGCCCGGCTGCGGCTGCCACCTGGGCAATACCGGCACCCATGGCACCGGCACCAATCACGGCGACCACGGTTTGCGTGGAAAGCGCTTGGGTCATGGTTTTAATTTCCAGTGAACTTGGGCGCACGCTTTTCCATGAAGGCGGCCACCCCTTCTGCGTAGTCCGGGCTCCAACCCAGTTCGCGCATGTAGCCAGCTTCCATGCTGAGCTGCTGTTCCAGCGTGTGGTTGGGTGCGGCGTGCATGGCTGCGCGGGTACGCACGAGCGCCTTTGTTGGCATGGCGGCCAGCTGGGCCGCCAACTTGTCGACGGTGGCTGCCAAGTCGGAATCTTCGACCACTTGCCAGATCAGCCCCCACTCCACAGCTTTTTCCGCTGGCAATTTGTCAGCCAACAATGCCAGTCCCATGGCACGGGCCATGCCGACGCGTTGTGGCAAAAACCAGGTACCACCGGTGTCGGGAATCAAACCAATTTTGCTGAAGGCCTGCAAAAACGAAGCCGACTTTGCAGCAATCACCAGATCGCATGCCAGCGCCAAACTCGCACCGGCCCCTGCCGCAATACCGTTGACCATGGCCACTGTCGGCACGCGCAGGTTTTGCAATGCCAACACCAGCGGCTTGTAGTTTTTCTCGACCACATTGCCAATATCGGGTTGCATTGGGCCCATGGCCATGTCGGGGTCGGCCAGATCTTGCCCGGCACAGAACCCCCGACCGGCACCGGTGATCACCAGCACGCGGATAGTCTTGTCCTCCTGCACCGTGTCCAGTGCGGCGCGCAGTTCTGCATGCATGGCACCGGTGAAGCTGTTGAGCTTGTCCGGACGATTGAGCGTCAGGCGGGCAATGCCGCTGTCGCGCACCTCAAAGTGAATGTTCTGGTAAGTCATGGAAAGCCTTTGGGAACAGTTAGGTGTCTTGACGGGCAATGCGCATGGCTTCGCGCAGAACCGCGATGTCGCCTACATGGTTGGCCAGCAGCAACACCAGCTTCGCGTTGACCATGGCGCTTTGTTCGTCGTTCAGATCACGGTGGGTGTCAATCAGGGCTTCGTAAAAGTCGTCACCGGGCGTGAAGGCGTGAAAGTAACGCTTGCCCGGTTCATTGAAATTGGGTGACAGATTCAGGGCCATCGTGAACTCCTTATGGAAGGTTGCATGTGGCGCGGGCAAGTGCTGCCGCCACCTTGTCGGTATCCAGGGCGCGCCAGCGCGCAGCCACATGCTGGTCCGGGCGAATCAAGTAGGCTGTGCCCGCTTTGGCATCAAAGCGCTCGGCAAAGCGGCCGGCCCGGTCTTCCAGCACACGAATACCCTGGGGTGCAGCACCGGTCTTCTGAGACACCAGCACCAGTTCCGGTGCCAGGGGTCCACTGGCCAGCGTCTTGAATGTCTTCAAGAGCTCGGCACTGTCATGCGCCGGGTCTTTGACGTACAACAAAACCATAAAACGCCTGCCCACGTTGTCGAGCAGCCAGACATCCTGGCCTTGCGCCTGCATGGGGGCATCATCCATCGGTGCACCGGGCACCATGTCACCGCCAAACACATCGCTGTCTGGCGTGTTCAGGCTGGACTCGGTGAGGATGGCGGGCACTGACAAGCGCCCGGAGTTGACCAGGGCACGGGCAAAGCTGTGCTCACGCGCCAGGTTGAGGGTGGCATTGCGAATCATCAACGAGGTCTTGCTCTTGGGTGTGATGAAGTCGGTGGACCGGGTGGAGTTCATCAGGTTCTCGTCCGCGGCAAAAACCCGCTCTTCAGAGTAGCTATCCAACAGACTGCTTGGGGCCTTGCCTTCAATCACCAGCTTGAGCTTCCAGCACAGGTTGTCTGTGTCCTGAATGCCGGAGTTGGCACCCCGCGCGCCAAATGGTGACACCTGGTGCGCCGCATCCCCCACAAACAGCACGTGGCCGTGTGTGAATGCATTCATGCGGCGGCACTGAAAGGTGTAGACACTGACCCATTCCAGTTCAAACTCACGCTCGTCACCCAGCATGGCCTTGATGCGCGGGATGACTTTTTCAGGCTTCTTTTCTTCTTCAGGGTCTGCGTCCCAGCCCAACTGGAAGTCGATGCGGTACACGCTGTCAGACTGGCGGTGCAGCAGCACCGATTGCCCCGGGTGAAACGGTGGGTCAAACCAAAACCAGCGCTCATGCGGAAAGTCGGCCTTCATGACCACATCGGCGATCAAGAAGCGGTCCTTGAAAATCTTGCCGTCAATGTCCAGATTCATCATGCGGCGGATGCCACTGCGCGCACCGTCGGCCACTACCAGCCAGTCGGTTTCCACGGTGTAAATGCCGTCGGGCGTTTCCACCTGCAGCGTGGCACCATCCCCATGCTGGCTGACCGACACCACTTTGTTCTTGAAGCGCAGGTCCAGGTTGGGCAGTTCTTTGGCGCGCCTTACCTCGAACTCTTCCAGGTAATACTGCTGCAGGTTGATCATGCCGGGGCGTTTGTGGTCGGACTGTGGCAACAAATTGAAGTTGTATACCTCTTGCTCACGGAAGAATGTGCGTCCCACGTTCCAGCTCACGCCCTTGTCCACACAGGGCTGCCCAACACCGATGCGGTCCAGCACTTCGAGCGCACGCTTGGCGTAACACACGCCGCGCGAGCCGACCGACACAGTGTCATCGTCGTCGAGCACCACCACCGGCACGCCGGACTGTGCCAGTTCGATGGCCGCCGCCAGGCCCACCGGGCCAGCGCCGACCACGACCACGGGGTAGCGTTGTTGGCCGCCACCGCTTTGTTCAGGCGGGCGGACGTACTCATATTTTGGGTATTGGTAGGTGCTCAGCATGCGTTTGTCTCTGTGTTTTATTTGTCGGTGAACGTCAGCTGCTTACTCAGTGGCCTGCAGGCCGTGCCACATTTCCTTGTCGCGCTCGGCCGTCCAGATGCGCGGATGTTTGATGCCACTAGCCTCGTCCACGGCGCGTGTCACGTCAAACGGCAGGCAGTGTTCGTAAATGAACACGTGGCCAAACTTGGGGTCCATGGCCTTGCGGCAATGCGCCATGGCCTGGTTCAGGTTCATGCCTTGGGCGACAGCCTCTTTGGCAGAACTGAGCAGGGTCGACACAAAGTCACGGGTATAGGCCAGGCCAGATGCGACACGCTCAGGTGTGTCGAGTGCCGGGCCACGGCCGGGAACAATTTTTTCTGGTTTCAGGGCGGCCAGTGCATCCAGCGTGGCAGGCCACTCTTCAAGCTGCGCGTCGCCGGTGTAACACGCCGCATCGGCTTCCATCAGGTCGCCGGAGAACAGCACTTTCTCGGACGGAACCCACACAATGGTGTCGCCCTTGGTGTGGCCAGGACCGACGTGCATGATCTTGACTTCAAGCTTGCCCATCCACAGCGTCATCTCGTCCTTGAACACCACGGTCGGCCAGGTCAGACCAGGGATGGAGTCAAACGCGTCAAACAGGCGCGGAAAACGCTCGTACTCGGACTGCATGTCCTGCGCGCCACGCTCCACAATCATCTCGTAGGTGCCCTGGCTGGCAATGATTTCCTGCATGCCCGCAGCCTTATAGCCGGATGCTCCCAACACCCGCACTGCGTGGTAGTGCGACAGCACCACGTATTTGATGGGCTTGTCGGAGACCTTGCGGATCTCAGCGATCAGGCTTTGCGCCATCACCGGCGTGGCCAGTGCGTCACAAATCAGCACCGCGTCTTCACCAATGATCACGCCGGTGTTGGGGTCTCCCTCGGCGGTGTAGGCCCAGCAGTGCTCGGACAGTTGGGCGAAGGTCGTCTTCTTGACCTCCAGGTCGGCTTGGGACGCGAATTTCTTGGTCATGTCTCTTCCTTGGGTTGACGGGTCGTGGCGTTTACATGCCGAGGTACGCCGCGCGCACCTGTTCATTGTTTATGAGTTCCTGGCCAGTACCGGTGAGCGTGACGTTGCCGGTTTCCAGCACGTAGCCCCGGTCCGCAATGGCCAGTGCGGCAAAGGCGTTTTGTTCGACCAGCAAAATGGTCATGCCCTTACTCTTGAGCATGCGGATGACGTTGAACACCTCTTCCACGAGCAGCGGGGCCAGCCCCATGCTCGGCTCATCCAGTAGCAGCAGGCTGGGGCGGCCCATCAGTGCCCGGCCAATCGCGAGCATTTGCTGTTGCCCGCCGGACAGCGTGCCCGCAGGCAAAGCGCGCTTTTCTTTCAGGATTGGGAACATGGTGAAGATTTTTTCCATGTCACCTTCGACCTGGTCACGTGGCTGCGTGTAGGCGCCCAAGCGCAGGTTGTCCTCGATCGACAGTGGGCCAAAAACCTGGCGACCTTCAGGGCTTTGGCAAATGCCCATGCGCATGCGTTTGTCAGAACGCAGCTTGCTGATGTCTTGACCCTTGAAATGAATGCTGCCCGCGCTCATGGGTTGCACACCCGACAGCGTGCGCAAGAAAGTGGTTTTTCCGGCGCCATTTGCACCGACCAGCGCCACCGTTTCGCCACGCCGCACTTCCAGACTGATGCCCTTGAGCGCCTTGATGCGGCCGTAGCAGCTTTCCATACCTTGCACGAGCAACTGCACCTCAGCCTTGGAGCGGTCTGGCAGCGGTTGTAGCGTGCCAACGCTTCTGCTACCCAGACCCACCGACTCGGGTGCCAGGCTGGCGACGCGGTGGTACAGCTGGCGAAACTCTTCACGCGCCTTGTCACCAAATACAGGGTCGGCATTGTTCAAGAACGCTTGGTTGATCTCAGTCCAATCAGTGGCCAGCAAGGCGCTGCGGGCCAGCGGCAAGACACTTTTCTCTTCGGTGCCAATGTGGGCTTTCAACCCCGTTGTGTAGTCGCGCAAGGCCGTGGCCAATTGGCCACCCGGTAGTTGCCCCTGGGCCGCTGCGGCCACCTGGGCGCGCAAGGCCGCCAGTTTGGCCGGGCCTTCGCGGTGCTCCACTTGCAGGTTGTCCAGCACAGCGGCGGCCTCAGGGCTGCGCAGGCGCAGCAGGCGAAACAGATAGTCGTCTTCCTTGGGGTGGTGCGAGCGGTCCACAAACTGCTCGATGTAGTCAAACACGGCGTTAAAAAACGGCTGCTCGACCGGTGCGCCAGATTCGATCTCTGAAGCCACATGGTCTACGGTGGTGGCCAGACGCCACAGGTTGCTGTGGTCCTGGCTGATCAGGGTGAGTGCGTCCATGGAGTCCCTTGGGTTCAGGCGTGTGCGCCAAGATAGGCGGCAATCACATCGGGGTTGCGGCGCACTTCAGCACCGGTGCCTTCAGTCAGCTTCTTGCCGTAGTCCAGCACCAAGATACGGTCCGAGAGATTCATCACCATCTTCATGTCGTGCTCGACCAGCACCACGGTCACGCCGGAGTCGGCCACCTTGCGCACCAGTTCATCGACTTCAATGGTTTCCTTGGGATTTAGTCCGGCGGCGGGCTCGTCCAGAAAAATCAGGCGTGGCTTCATGGCCAGGGCACGGGCAATTTCCAGGCGCTTCAGGGCACCGTAGGGCATGCTGTCGGCGCGGGCATCGACATAGCTTTCCAGGCCCACAAAGCGCATCAGCTCAGCGGCTTCAGCGTGTAATTCGCGGTCGCGCTTTTTGAGCGCGGGCCAGCGCAAGGCCGCTTTGAGCAGGTTGCGGTCCAAGCGCAGGTGCGCGCCGACCATCACGTTCTCGATGGCGCTCATATTCATGCAAATCTGCAGGTTCTGGAATGTGCGTGCCACGCCCCGGCGGGCCAACTCATCCGGCGATTTGCCGGTGATGGATTCGCCGTCGAGCAGGATGCTGCCGGTGGTGGGGGTGTAAATGCCCGTGATCAGGTTAAACAGCGTGGTTTTACCCGCGCCGTTGGGGCCAATCACCGCGTACACAATGCCGGCATCAATATTGAAGCTGACGTTCTGCACCGCTTTGACGCCACCGAAGTGGATGGAGAGGTCATTGACTTCCAGCAGGGCCATGCTCATTCCCCCTTGCCAAATTTGGCGGTCAGGGTGGGCACCAGACCCTTGGGCAGGAAGATCATGCACAGCATCAAAATCGTGCCGAAGGCCACCGTCTCCCAACCTTCAAACGAGGCCAATGCCTGGGGCAGAGCAGTGAGCAGTACCGCACCCACCACCGAGCCATAGACGGATGCCATACCGCCAATCACGACCATGGTGACCAGCTCGATCGAATGGAAAAAGTCCGCCAGGTTGGGCGTGACAAAACCCACGTAGTGCGCAGTCACGCTGCCCATGATGCTGGCAAACACGGCGGAGAGTACAAAAATAGCAACCTTGTAACGCACCACATCGACCCCGACCACCTTGGATGCCACCTCGCTGCCATGCAACGCCCGTAGCGCCCGGCCAAACGGTGAGTCAATCAGGTTCAGTGAGGCCCAGACGCTGACCGACAGCAGCATGGCCACAATCCAGTACCAATGCTTGTCACCCGAAATCTCGAACCCAGCCAGGCTCATGGCAGGCACCGGCATGCCGTCTGGCCCACCGGTCCAGGCTGCTTCGGTCCGGATCACAATGTTGATAATGATGCCCAGACCCAGGGTGGCCATCGCCAGGTAATGGCCCTTGAGCTTGAAGATGGGCCGCGCTACGGTGGCTGCCAAGACCCCGGCCGCTGCCGCACCAGCCAGCAGCGCCAGCACTGGGTGCCAGCCCAAATGGGTCGGCAATACGGCTGAGGCGTAGGCGCCGATACCCAGAAAACCGGCGTGACCCAGGCTGATCTGTCCGGCAAAACCAATCAACAGGTTCAAACCCAGCACGATCACGGCATTGATCGCCATGCGAATCGCCAGGTCCACATAAAAACTGTTGGGCAACACAAAAGGCAACACCAGCAGCACCGCCATAATGAGGTACAGACCCAGGTACTGTTTTCTTTTCATGTTCAGACCCGGTCGGTAGATTTGCCGCCAAACAGGCCGCGTGGCATGAAGAACAGAATCAGCAGGATCAGCACAAACGGGATGGCATCCTTGTAAGACGAAGAGATATACCCTGCGCCCATGGCCTCCAGAATTCCGACCAGTAACCCGCCCACCACCGCCCCCAGGCCGTTGCCAAGGCCGCCCACCACGGCCGCCACAAACCCCTTGAGCCCGAGCATGATGCCCACGTCATAGGAAGTGAGCGTGATCGGGGTCACCAAAATGCCTCCCAATGCGCCCAAGGCCGCCGACATGGCAAAGCTCAAAAAAAGCACCCAGTTGGTGTTGATGCCCACCAGTTCGGCCGCGACCCGGTTGTAGGAGGTTGCCAGCATCGCCTTGCCGTGCAGCGTGCGGTTAAAAAAGTACCACAGCAACACCACCACCACGGCCGTGACCCCCAGCACCCACAGGCTTTGCGGCATCAGCGTGGCACCCAGAATTTGCAACGGCACGTCGCCGGAGAACGCGGGCAGGCTGAAGGTGCCCTTGCCCAGCCAGACCTGAATCAGGCCACGAATCACTAGCGATGCACCGATGGTAATGATGATCAAGGTGACCGACTCGGCGCCCTTGACGGGCTCAATGGCCAGCTTTTCCACCACGATGCCAACGATGGCTGGCACCACGATCGCCAGCGCCAGTGCCACCGGCATAGGCAGACCCGCGTGGCTGAAAAACACCGCCAGCATGCCGCCGAGCATGATGAACTCACCCTGCGCAAAGTTGATGACGTTGCTGGCGTTGTAGATCAGCGTGAAGCCCAAAGCGGCCAGCGCATAGGTGGCACCGACGGTCACGCCGGAGAAAAAGAATTGCAGAAATTCGGCCAGCATCAGACGCTCATCCGATGACCACGGCATTGTTCGATGGTCCTTTGCGCTTGGGGCATGGCAGTCTCCTCGTGATTCACCTAGCTCCCAAATCGCCAAGTGGTTGTGTTATTCGCCTGCATTGAATTCTGACATTCAGAATCCATTACGTCAAATAAAAAGATACACGATTCATCGAATTTGATATATGTTTGTATCGTATTCGGGTTTTTACTTAGACAAAAACAAAGAAATTCTTAATGTCAGTAGGCGGAGAAGCAGACAAGATAGGCTATGAAGAGACACAGGTTTATTTGGAATCTGTGCTTTCTTGAATCACGACCGCGTGGAACCTAAACGCTTGGACAGGGCGGATGCGGTCCGTTTGAGTTCTGTCATGGCCAGGCTCTGGGGCCCGAGGTCGGATATACCTTCCACGCCCACAATCGAAACGGCCATGGTGATTTTGTTCTTGAAGTTGAAAACCGGAGCCGCCAGTCCCAAAACGCGACTGGAATAGTCACTATCCTGCACAAACGAGTAGCCGTTGGTACGAACTTCTTGCAACACACTCTCTACCTGATCCAGGGTCTTGAAGGTCATGGAGCGCCCTTGGCGCAACTCCCGTTCAAGGTGCGGGCGAACGATTTCAGGGGGCATCCACGCTGCAAACAATCGACCTGTGGACGTCGCCAACATGCTGACCGTGTTGCCGGTGACCACGTTGACCGTAATGGGACGGCGCGGCCGTTCCCAGCGAACCATGACAGGACCAAACTCTCCCCACACCGACAGTGCCGTGGTTTCGTTGGTCAGGTCGCGGAGTTCAGAAATGCAGTTGAGTCCAAGTTTGACGCGATCCAGCCTGTCCACTGCGGCCAAGCCCAGGGGGATAGCCAAGGGGCCCAGGTCATACTTCAAGTTCTCATGGTCCTGCTCTACCAGGCCGGACCGCACCAGACTCACCAGATAGCGATGCGCCTTGGATGGATGCATGTCTGCCGCCGCGGCTATTTCCTTGAGCATCATGGCCGAACCAGACTCCACAAGAACTTTCAGCACGCAAACCCCAATTTCCAAGGATTGCACACCATGGCTACTCTTTGGTTCGTCGCCCATACGCACTTTCGTCAAGCGGCGCTGAGAGCGTCCGCATTCAAATCCATCCCATATTCAAAACGGCTTGCAAGCACGTGGGACGCCAGTGGGGAGTTGCCACTGGAAAGCCGGACATTCGCATCCAGGTGTCGCTCTGACAACGGCAGCAGTTTGCGGTACAAATCCCGGCAGAGGTGGCGCGCGCGACTGCCAGGCCAAGTGGATGGGAGCAGTCCTTCTGGCAACTGCGGATCACGAAGCAGCAACCTGCGTACATCATGGATGAGCAAAGTGCGTACCAGGAAGGCGGCTTCTTCCGATACATCGTCCTGGCCGCAAGCCACCAACGCATCTCGGATGGGTTCGTACTTTTGAAGGAAACCTTCGTAGGACAGTGCCAACCCATCGAGGTTCCATGCCTTTTGCACCATGTCGATATCCGTTGCGCACTGCGCGACCCTGGAGTTGACTGCAATCAGAGGCATCAATTGCACAAGCACCTCGCCCAGTCCTTCCGACACCAGACCTTCCATCACATTTTCAAGACTGGCGGTCGGGTGCACAAAGCTGCCATTGGCCGTCTCGCCAAATCCGTGCCAGAACAAGGCTCTGCGCAACCGCTCACGCAATCGGGTATCCAACTCACCAACAACCAGAATGAGGCGCCAACGTCGATCCCACCCTGGTATGTCAGCTGCATATATTTGTCTGGACGCTTCATCAAACCGACGGCATCCGGGGGAGGTAAGCATGTAGTCCGTTTTACGCCCCAAGGCCTCGGACTGTAGCCACTCCTCCTTGACCAAACGATATACCGCGGTGCGCACCAACCGCTCGTTCACACCCAGCGGCTGCAATAGCTGAATCATGCTGCCCAGCGACACCCGGCCGCCACGGGGCAGAATGGCATCACCAAACACGGTCGTAATCAATGAGCCGGCCTGAATGCGGCTCTTTTGCCGAAACCTCTCCAGTCTTGCTTCTATAGCCTTTGTGACAGAGTGATTCGCCATATGGAAAGTGTCGTCGCCGTTGTTCATTGTGCCGGGTAACTGCCTGGGTGGTTTCTATTGCACACGAATTATGAATCCAATGCGCAATTCGAACCAAGCTTGCAAACCATGGCGCGAAATCCGACTTCGGTACTGACCACGACAGCACCCCGAAAACTTGAAATGGAGACCTGGCTCAAGGCCAGTGGTGGCAAGGTGTCTGCACGCAAGCCCAATACGCCAACCTTGATGGGCGTGAAACCCAACCCGGGCTACACGGGTCCCTGAAGCGAGCCGCAGGGCCGCGCCCGACACGCGGGGGCGATTCAACGGATAGACTCGCAGGCACTGCCTGTCTACCCGCAATCGACCCATGCATCGCTGCCTGCATCCTGCACCCCACCGTTTTTTCGCGCTGATTGCCAGCCTGGTGCTGGCCGTGGCCAGCGCCCATGCGCAGGCCGACCAGCCGCTGCGCGAATTCCCGTACACCCCGGGTCTGGACGTGTCCGCGATGGACACCAAAGCCAGCCCGTGCGAGGACTTTTACCAGTACAGCTGCGGCGGCTGGATGCAGAACAACCCCATCCCCGCGGACCAAAGCAGCTGGAGCGTCTATGGCAAGCTGTACCAGGACAACCAGCGCTTTCTGTGGGGCATCCTCGACCAACTGGCCCAGCGCGGCGCCGGCAATACGGCCACGCAACAGCAGCTGGGCGACTACTTTGCGGCCTGCATGGACGAGGCCCGCGTCGAGCAGCTCGGCGCCGCGCCACTGCAAGCCTGGCTGCAGCAGGTGGACGCCGTGGCCTCGCGTGCGGAGCTGGCCCCCCTGCTGGCGCGTGCGCATCTGGCCACGGGCAGCGCCGGTCTGTTCTTCGGCTTTGGCGCGGACCAGGATTACTCCAACTCTTCCAGCGTCATCGCCTTTGCCGTGGGTGGTGGCCTGAGCCTGCCAGACCGTGACTACTACCTGAAGAAAGACGCACGTTCTGCGGCGCTGCGCAGGCAATACGTCGCCCACGTGGCGCGCACCTTCGTGCTGCTGGGGGCCTCGGAGGCCATGGCCACGCAGCAGGCCGCCACCGTGCTGCGCGTGGAGACGGCGCTGGCCCACGCCACGCTGTCCCAGGTCGGCAAGCGCGACCCCTACAAGCTGTTCCACAAGATGACGCGCGTCCAATTGCAGGCGCTGACCCCGGGCTTTGACTGGGACGCGTATCTGACCGCATCGGGCCTGGGCGACGTGAAGGTCATCAACGTGACCGAGCCCGTCTTCTTCAAGGCCCTGGGGCAGCAGCTGCGCAGCCTGGCGCTGGAGGACACCAAGGTCTACCTGCGCTGGCACCTGGCGCGCGCGCTGTCGCCCTTGCTGTCCTCGCCCTTTGTCAACGCGCACTTCGACTTTTTCAGCAAGACGCTGCTGGGCGTGCCGCAGTTGGCCCCGCGCTGGAAGCGCTGCGTTGGCCTGGCCGACGCCCAGCTCGGCGAAGCCCTGGGCCAGGAGTTCGTGGCCCGCGCCTTTGGCCCGGAGCTCAAGGCCAAAACCCTACAAATGACCCAGCAAATCGAGCAGGCCATGTTGGATGATTTGCAGCAGCTCGACTGGATGAGCGCAGCCACCAAGGCGCGCGCGATCGAGAAGCTCAAGACCATCATCAACAAGATCGGCTACCCCGACCGCTGGCGCGACTACAGCAGCGTGCAAGTGGCGCGCGATGACTTCTTTGGCAATGTCAGCCGGGCCACGCTGTTCGAGTCGCGCCGCCAGCTCGCAAAGATTGGCAAGCCGCTGGACCGCGGCGAGTGGAGCATGACACCACCTACCGTCAACGCCTACTACAGCGCGCAAATGAACGACATCAACTTCCCCGCCGGCGTGCTGCAGCCGCCGCTGTACGACCCGAAGATGGACGACGCACCCAACTACGGCAACACCGGCGGCACCATTGGCCACGAGTTGACGCACGCCTTCGACGACGAAGGCCGCCAGTTTGATGCCCAGGGCAATCTGAAGAACTGGTGGACACCCAAGGACAACCAGCGGTTCAACGCGCGCGCGCAGTGCATCGTCAAGCAGTATGCCCAGTACACGGTGGTGGACGATATTAGGATCAACAGCCGCCTGACCCTGGGGGAAGACATTGCCGACCTGGGCGGCCTGGTGCTGGCCTGGACCGCGTGGAAGGTGCAAACCGCAGCCGTGGCTCCGGAAAGCCGCGAGGGACTGACTCCGGAGCAGCGCTTCTTCGTCGGCTTTGCGCAGTGGGCCTGCGAGAACAACCGGCCCGAAGACATGCGCGTGAAAGCAGTGACCGACCCACATTCACCGGGCCGCTACCGCGTCAACGGCGTGGTGGCCAACATGCCCGAGTTTGCCAAGGCCTTCGCCTGCAAGCCGGGCTCGGCCATGGTGTCGGCCAAGCCGTGCCGGGTGTGGTGAGACACTTGCTATACAAAATATAGTGAACTATCTAGATTCCACGAGGGCTAGCGCGTGATTTCATCCAAAACATTGTGGGGCCACAGCCAGTTTCGCCGGATCTTTGTGTCCACTGCCAGCTTTACGCTGGGCACGCAGATTTACCAGCTGGGCATGCCACTCATCCTGTATGAGCTGACCCAGTCTGCGGCGGCGATGACAGCCATGCGCGCCGTTGAGCTGCTGCCCAATTTGTTGCTGGCGATGTTCATCGGTGTGTGGGTGGACCGCATCGACCGCGGGCGGTGGGCGCGCCTGGCCATAACCGGCATGGTGCTGCTGATCGGCTCGCAGGCCTACATGCTGCAGCAGGGCGCGGCGGCCCTGCCGTTCTTCTTTGTGACGGCCTTCTTGTTGATGACGCTGAACTACCTGTACGCCATCTGCCGCATGGGCATGCTGAAGGAAATTCTGCCGGCCAACCTGCTGTTGCCCGCCACCGCGCAACTGACTGTTGTGGGCCAGGTGTTTGCCGTGCTGGGGCCGGCCCTGGCGGGCGCCCTGATGGCCTGGAAGCTGGAACTGGGCCTGTGGCTGCCCATGGTGGCCATGCTGCTGGCCGCGTGGCTGCTGCGCGACCTTCGGCTGGAGAAGCGCAGCCAGAGCCCTGGAAATTTCTGGGCCGACTGGCGCGAGGGCTGGCGCGTGCTGGTGGACAACCGGCCGCTGTGGCACATGGCCTGGCTGGTGGTGCTGATCAACGGCAGCCAGGGTGTGGTGGACGTGATCTTTTTGTTCCGCGCCCGTGACCAGTTGCAGCTGGGCCTGGGTGAAGTGGGCCTGCTATACGGTCTGGCCGGTATCGGCGGCGTGGTGGGCGGCCTGGTTTGTAGCCGGTTGCGCAAACGCTTTGGCCTGGGGCGGCTGATGGCGATGGAGCTGCTGCTGGAGGCGGTGTGCATTCTGCTGATGGCGTGGAGCGATTCCTTGCCCGTGCTGTTGCTGGCCTTGGTGGGCAGCAGCTTTGGCAGCGTGGTTGGCAGTGTGTGCATCTGGGGCTACCGCCAGGAGAGTACCGACAGCCGCTACATTGGCCGCATCTCGGGCCTGACCGGGTCCATCTTCAAGCTGCTGATGCCGGTGACGCTGGTGCTGTCGGGCGCGCTCAGCAGCAGCTGGCCACTGGCCTGGCTGCTCAGCGCGTGCGCCGGGGCGCACCTGGTCACCGTGGTGGGAACCCGTCTGTCGGCGGTGTACCGGGTGACATGAAACGCCCCCACCTTTTGATAGGACAGGAGCCCTCTATGCGATGGTTTCAGATAGCGCTGTTGTGCGCTGCATTGGCCGCGTGTGCGGGCGCGCCGGAGTTGCCCGTCACCCGAAACAGTGAGGGCGCCGCTGCTGCCGCCACAACTGATCTATCCGCCACTTATGCGCCACTGCGCGCCGCCGGCGGGCGCGTGTTCACGTTGAACCCTGCGCAGTCCGAGGTTCGCATCTACGCGTTTCGCTCCGGCAAGGCCGCCAGATTGGGGCACAACCATGTGCTGTCGGCTCCGGACTTTCAGGGCTTCTTCTACCTGGCTCCCGATGGCACAGCGGCCTCACGTTTTGATATGGCGTTCAGGCTGGACCAGCTGGCGTTCGATGATCCGCAGCACCGTGCAGCCCTGGGCCCGGCATTCGCCTCCGCCATCTCGGCCGAAGACACGGCCAGCACCCGCAACAACATGCTGGGTGACAACAATTTCCAGGCGGCACGTTTTCCGTGGGTGCGCATCCACTCGCTGCAGATATCCGGCGATGCGCCCAAGTTTGCCGCGCGGATCGCGGTCGAGCTGCATGGCCAGACGCGCGAGATGCGGGTCCCGCTGACGGTCAGCGGATTGCCCGAGAAACTGATGGTGCAGGGCGCACTGGTTCTGCAGCAGTCGGACTTTGGCGTGAAACCCTTGTCGGTGCTGGGCGGGCTGCTGGCAGTGCAGGACGCCGTGGTCGTTGAATTCAATCTATCGGGAGACTCGCCATGACCCTTGCAGACCCTGCTTACCTCGACCTGGACACCTGGCACCGCCGCTCGGCCTTTGATTTTTTCCGGGGCTTTGACATTCCCAGTTTCAACCTGTGCACGCGCATGGATGTGGCCCAGCTCAAGCAGGCCGTGCAAGACCTGGGCGTGGGCAGCCTGTCGCTGGCCTACCATTTCATCGCCATTCGCCTGGCCAACGAGATCGCGCCGTTTCGCTACCGGCTCGAAGGCGAGCGCGTGCGCGTGCACGCCGAAGTGCATGGCAACACCACGGTGCTGCGCGAGGATGAATCTTTTGGCTTTGCGACGCTGGAGCACCAGCGCGACTTTGCCGCGTTCTGCGCCCAGGGCGCCGGGGCAATAGCCAACGGTCGCCTGCGGGATGCGCCGTTTGCGCCTGCCGAGAGCGGCACCGCCACCGTGCACATGACGACACTGCCCTGGGTGCACTTCAGCAGCTACTCCAATGCGCGCCAGTGGGGGCCGCACGACTCCATCCCCAAGATCGCCTTTGGTCGCATCGATGCGGATGGCCAGCGCCTGTGGATGCCGCTGTCGGTGGAGGTGCACCACGCGCTGATGGATGGCCTGCACGTGGGGCGTTTCTTTGAAGGCTTTGAGGCGGCGCTGCAGTCGCCACAGACGTGGTTGCAGCCGACGTCGGACTGAAGGGCTTGTTGCTATCGTTTAAATAGCGATGTGTCTATATTTCACGAGGGCTACTGCACTATTTTCTCTAAGTGAGTCCGTCAAATACCACCACATCGACAAGGTCCCCAGCGTGCACATTGCCTTGTTCGTGGCGCAGCACCACCATGCAATTGGCCTCGGACATGCTGCGCAGCACGCCGGAGCCCTGCGAGCCGGTGATGCGCACCACGGGGTTGCCTTGCGCGTCGGTGGACAGGATGCCGCGCTGGTACTCGGTGCGCCCGGGCTTCTTGCGGATGTCGGCGGTGGATGCCGCACGCAGCAGGGGCAGGGGGGCGCTACTGGCGCCCATCATGCGTAAGAGCGCGTCGCGGGCGAAGAAGTAAAACGTCACCATCACCGCCACCGGGTTGCCCGGCAGGCCAAACAGGTAGGCGGTTTTGCCCTTGGACGTGATGGTGCCAAAGGCCATGGGCCGCCCCGGGCGCATTCCGATTTTCCAGAAGGTCACGTCGCCCAGCTGGGCCATGATCTGCTTGGTGTAGTCCGCCGCACCCACCGACACGCCGCCGGACGTGATGATGGCGTCCGCATTCGCGCAGGCCGAGCGCAGTGCGGCCTCCAGCGAGGCCGGGTCGTCCTTGACCACGCCCATGTCTATGAGTTCGCAGCCCAGGCGAGTCAGCATGCCAAACAGCGTGTAGCGGTTGGAGTCGTAAATGCAGCCTGGGTCCAGTGTGTCGCCCAAAGAGCGCAGCTCGTCGCCGGTGGAGAAAAATGCCACGCGCAGCCTGCGTTGCACCATGACCTGGCTGATGCCCAGCGAGGCCAGCAGGCCCAGGTCGGCCGGGCGCAGGATCCGGCCCTGGGTGAGGGCGGCCCGTCCCTCTTTCAGGTCTTCGCCCATCAGGCGGCGGTTGTCACCGGTGCGGACCACGCCTTGCGGCACGGTGACCGCGCTGTCGGATGCGTTCTGCGTGAATTCTTGCGGCACCACGGTGTCGCACCCGGCGGGCATCACGGCCCCGGTCATGATGCGCACGCATTCGCCGCGCCCCACACTGCCGTCAAAGGCTTTGCCAGCAAACACGGTGCCTTTGATGGCCAGCGTTGTCGCCGCGTCGGGCAACAGATCAGCGCCCTGGAAGGCAAAGCCGTCCATCGCCGAGTTGTCGTGCGCCGGCACGCTGATGGGCGAGATGACGTCGGCCGCCAGCACCCGGTCCAGCGCCTGCCAGATGGCGACGGTTTCAATACCCAGAATGGGTTGCACAAAGTCCTGCACGATGCGCTGAGCCTGCGCCACGGGCAGGGCGTTGGGGTCGTAGTCGGTCAGGGTGCTGACGAATTCGGAGAGCGTGGACTGTGTCATGTGGGCGCCATTTGCTGCAGTTCGGCCAGGGTATTGATGTTGCGAAAGGCTGCCTCATCCGCAAAGTGCACTTCGGCCACGCGCAGGCTGGCATACCAGCGGTCGACCTTGCGGCCACCGCCTTCCAGAAACTGCGTCAGGTGCGGCAGGAGCGACGCCTTGGCCAGGCAGAACACGGGATGCGGCTGGCGGGTCTCTCCCGCGCCCGTCACCGCCACCGCCAGGTCCGCATCCTCGGCCTGCAAGGCAGATGCCAGGCGCTGCACCAGATCGGCGGGCAGGAACGGCGAGTCGCACGGTGCCGTTACCAGATAGGGCGTTTCGCAGTGCATCAGCCCGGTCTGCAGGCCGGCCAGCGGCCCGGCAAAGTCAGGCATGGCGTCGGGCCACACGGGTGCGCCAAACGCCGCATAGGTGTCCAGGTTCTGGTTGGCGTTGATCAGCAGGCGCTGCACCTGGGGCGAGAGCCGCTCCAGCACATGGGCCACCATGGGCCTGCCCGCCAGCGGGACGAGGCCCTTGTCGATGCTGCCCATGCGGGAGCCGCGGCCGCCTGCGAGTATGAGTCCGGTGATTTGCATAGGGTGTGGTGGTGTGTGCTCGGTCCAGCGAGTCTAGCGCCCCGGCGTCACGGTGGCGCTTCGGCGGGCTTGAAATGGGCATCGAGCCGACGGGTCGCCAGCACGGAGTCCAGATGCCGGGACAGCTTGACCATGGGCAGCGTGTTGTCGTGGTTCTCCATCCAGATGACGATTTCGCCGTCTTCACCCTGCGAGAGGTTGAACAGTTCACCGTTGATGCGGACCTGCCGGGCGAACGCGTCGGGCTGGGTGGGCACACGTTCGGCGCCAAACGCCTTTACCAGTTCGGCAATCAGCGCCTCACGCAAGGATTCCAGGCCCTGTGACAGGCGGTACTCCCGATAGCCCACGCTCTCCCGCAAGCTGCCGCGGTGCGGAAGCCGGTTCGCGCCTGCGCGTGGGACAACCTGAAACCCACCACCCGCTTGGGCCTCCCAGGCGAAATAGTGGTCGAAGTAAGCCGGGTCCGCGTCGTGCCAGTCTCCGGTGCTGGTGATGGCAAATCCGGTCGGCACGGTGCGACGTGCATTGTCCGCAATCGTGACCTGCTCGATGCGCATCGCGTTGCTGTTGTCGCTGGCGCGGATGAGGCGCGCAAAGTGCTTCTCGTCGGGCGATAAAGATAGTGGCCCGATTTTGAGGATTTCATCATCGCTGCGTTCCAGCGGCAATGGCTGCACCGTGCGGGTACGGGTATCGAGCACCGCACGCGGGAAGAGGTAGAGGCCGGGCACCGCGAGGATGCGTTCATCGACGTAGCCCTGGCGCGCGTGCGCGGGCTCCGGCGGGGCATCGGCCGGGGCCCGGGACAGGCGCCGTGCCATCCGGTCGGAGCCGCTGGCACTGACAAACGTGGTGCGCACCCGCTCACCGTCCGGCTGGAGCAGATAGTGGTAAGCCGAACGGAAGTGGGAGTCGGAATATTCGACCTCGACCACCAGCGCAGGATCCGCGCCGGGCACGGTGGCGACCGCGATGATACGGTCGTAGCGCACGGCCGCGTCGGCGGGCGGGCCCTCGTTCGGCTTCCACGGGTCCGGGATGTAGTGGTCGGTCGTTCGCCCCTCCACCGTGAGCGGCTTCCCCTTGTAGTGCACTACAAAATCGGCGTCCGCCGCGTAGTCGCTGGTGATTGCCGCATAGCGGGATTCAGTGAACGCCCGCGCCACCGTACCGATGGTGAACGCGCCCACGGCCTGTGTGCGAATCGGCTCGTTGCGCTTCACCACCCGAAAACGGTAGCGAATGCCATCAGGGAGTGCGGGCTCGCCCGCACGGGCATGCGGCATCCAGTCGCTCCAGGTGCGCTGCGCCTGGCCCGGATAGGCGGGCAGCGGCAGCTCAAATCCGTCTTCCTTGTCCCGGGTGCCGGTGTTCACGAACAGCAGGCGCTTGCCCCGGCTGGTAAAGATTTCCACCGCGCCCGGCACAATCAGCCTGCCGTTTTCGTGGCGCGCATCGGCCGCCCACAACGGCCCCTGGCGCCCCACCCGAACCGTGCTGCCGCTGGCGGCAGACAGGCCGATGTAGGGCAGGATATCGCCGCTGGGCAGGGTCGGCGCGTTGGCCTCGGGCCACGACACTTCGACGGCCAGCATCAGGCGCTCCCCCTCGAACGTGGGCGGCACATCGGCCATCAGGCGCGCCACGGTACCCACCATCGCCAGCAGCGCGACATGCACACCGCCGGCCAGCAGCAAGGCCCGGAGCTGCGTCCCGCCACCGCCCACGACGACGCGGCTGACGACCACACCGATGACCGCGCCGACCACCAGCGCAGCCAGCGCCTGAAAGGCTACAAAGTAGCCTGATCCGCCCTCGCGGGAGGGAATGCGGTACCAGTCGACCGCCTCGGACGCGAGCCATCCGCCCAGTAGAAGGCCCATCGCACCCACCGCAATGCCAACGCCTATCGATCCAAACCAGGATGCCATGGGACTGCGGCTCACGACTGCTGCCAGACAAACCCGGCAGACACGGCCAACTGCGCGTCGCCGTCCACGCCCAGTGTTTGGCACAGCGCCAGAAAGGCTTTGCGACGGGCTGCGGCATCGTCGGTGTTGAAGGCAAGGTACAGCGGTCGAAGGGACCAGTCATACCGCGAATCGACCACGCCATGGATGGCGGCCAGCGTGGCAGCGCAGTGGTAGGCCATCTCTCCACTCGCGCCCAGCAACCGGGCGAACAGTGCCTGCACCACGACCGGCGGATGGAACGTCATCACCCGATCCAGCGTCTCGGTTTGGCCGGCAAAGGGTTGCGCCTCGACCAGTGCGCGCAGGATGACATCGGTGCGCGTGCCGTCATCCACCAGTCGCGGCGCGTAAGACAGGACAGCCAGGCTCACCTCGATGGCGTGCGCATGCACCGCAGCGCGCAGTGTTTCACGAGCGGTGGGCGTGTCGAGAGCGGCCAGCGCCTCCACATCGCGCCAGCCGGCGGGTGGCGTCATCCGGTCCTCCATGCTGCGCTGGTTCTGGGGTGACAGGCACTTCAATGCCTCCAGGTCGTAGCCTGTGCCTTCCTTCCAGCGTTCAAAGTTCATCTGCATGCTGTCGGCGAAGCGGCGCAGCAGCTCATCCTCGAACGCGGGCGGGTTGGGCTCAATCGGTAGGGGCTGCATGGGCGGAGTCCAGTTCATCAGGCGCCACCCGGATCACTGCCGGGTAACAACCACGTGGGTGGCCAGCGGCGAGCTCTCACACCGGGTGCAGGCGTAGCCCAGGGCAGGAAGGTTGACTCCTTCAAAGAGTCTCTCCCCAGCGCCCAGCAGGACCGGCGCTATAGCGATGTGCATCTCGTCGATCAGGCGCTCGCGAAGGTACTGTTGGATGACGTTGACACCGCCACCAACCCGCACATCCTTGCCTTGGGCCGCTTCGCGCGCTTGCGCCAGGGCGGCGGCAATGCCATCGGTCACGAAGTGGAAGGTCGTTCCGCCTTCCATGACCTGGGTTGCGCGGGCATGGTGGGTCAGCACGAACACGGGATCGTGATAGACAGGATTCTCGCCCCACCAACCCCGCCAGCTCTCATCGGGCCAGGGTCCG
>JAUSNJ010000012.1 GCA_030645355.1 Rhodoferax sp.
AGGACCAGAGCATGTTCGGCATGATCCGCCACACGCACCAGACCCACCCGCAGCACATGCTGGTGGCGTACTCCGACAACGCCTCGGTCATGGAAGGCGTGGTGGTGGAACGGTTTGTAGCCAAATCGGCATCTAGCCCTCGTGGAATCACTGCAGCCAGCTATGAAAAGCATAGCAATACGAATCACATCCTGATGAAGGTGGAGACCCACAACCACCCCACAGCCATCAGTCCCTTCCCCGGTGCTTCCACCGGCGCGGGTGGCGAGATCCGTGACGAGGGCGCCACCGGCCGCGGATCCAAGCCCAAGGCGGGTCTGACCGGCTTTACCGTGTCCAAACTGTGGGGCGGGGACTTCGGCAAGCCCGAACACATTGCCAGCCCGCTGCAGATCATGACCGAGGGCCCCTTGGGTGGCGCGGCCTTCAACAACGAATTCGGCCGGCCCAACCTGTTGGGCTACTTCCGCGAATACGAGCAGAGCGTGGCCAGCGACGTGGACACCGTGCAGCGCGGTTACCACAAGCCCATCATGATTGCCGGTGGTCTGGGCGTCATCGACTCCACGCAGACCCACAAGATCGAATTCCCCGCCGGCAGCCTGCTGATCCAGCTGGGCGGACCCGGCATGCGCATCGGCATGGGCGGCAGCGCGGCCAGCTCCATGGCCACCGGTGCCAATGCGGCGCACCTGGACTTTGACTCGGGGCAGCGCGGCAACCCCGAGATCGAACGCCGTGCGCAAGAGGTCATCAACCAGTGCTGGATTCAAGGTGACGCCAACCCGATTTTGGCGATCCACGATGTGGGTGCCGGTGGGTTGTCCAATGCCTTCCCCGAACTGACCAATGACGCCGGCCGCGGTGCGCGCTTCGATCTGCGTGCCGTGAAGCTCGAAGAGTCCGGCATGGCGCCCAAGGAAATCTGGTGCAACGAGAGCCAGGAACGCTACGTGATGGCTATTGCACCGGAATCGCTGGAGCAGTTCACGGCGATCTGCGAGCGCGAACGCTGCCCGTTTGCAGTGATTGGTGTGGCCACCGAAGAACGTCAACTGCAACTGGTGGACGAAGCTGCCGAGTCCCCGGTCGACATGCCCATGAATGTGCTGCTGGGCAAGCCGCCCAAGATGCACCGCGATGTGAAGACCGTGGCGCGCACCTTCAAGCCGTTGGACCTGACCGGCGTGGACATCCAAAAGGCCGTCATCGACGTGCTGGCGCACCCCACCGTCGCCTCCAAGCGCTTCCTGATCACGATTGGTGACCGCACCGTCGGCGGACTGACCCACCGCGACCAGATGGTCGGACCCTGGCAGGTGCCGGTGGCGGACTGTGCCGTCACGCTGGCCGATTTCAAGGGCTTTGCCGGTGAGGCCATGTCCATGGGCGAGCGCACGCCGCTGGCCGCGCTGGATGCGCCTGCATCGGGCCGCATGGCGGTGGCCGAGGCCATCACCAATTTGTTGGCCGCACCGATTGAGCTGCCCCGCGTCAAGCTGTCCGCCAACTGGATGGCGGCCTGCGGAGAACCTGGTGAAGACGCCGCACTGTACGCCACCGTTAAGGCGGTGGGTCTGGAGCTGTGTCCGGCGCTGGGTGTGTCCATCCCTGTCGGCAAGGATTCGCTTTCCATGCGCACGCAGTGGAAAGACGGAACCAGTGACAAGAAGGTCACGTCCCCTGTGTCGCTGATCGTCAGCGCCTTTGCCACGCTGGCCGATGTGCGCGGCACCTTGACGCCCCAATTGGATGCGCAAGAGGACACCACCTTGGTGCTGGTCGACCTGGGCCATGGCAAGAACCGCATGGCCACCAGCATCCTGGCGCAAACGATGGACCAGGTGGGCTGTACCGTGAAAGATGGCGTGCCTGATCTGGACAACGCCCAGGACCTCGTCAACCTGGTGAACGCCGTCAACGCCTTGCGCGCCCAGGGCAAGATCCTGGCCTACCACGACCGCAGCGATGGTGGCCTGCTGGCCACTGTTGCCGAAATGGCCTTTGCCGGGCGCGTCGGTGTGTCGCTGAATGTAGACATGCTGGTCACCGAGGGCGATGGCATCTCGGACAGCCGTATGGACGTGGGCGACAGCAAAAACTGGGCAGGGCAGGTCGGCGCCCGCCGCGAAGAGTTGACGCTGAAAGCCCTGTTCAACGAAGAGCTGGGTGTCGTACTGCAGGTGCGCACGGCGCAGCGCAGCGAGGTGATGCAGACCCTGCGCGAGCATGGCCTGTCCGCCCACAGCCACTTCATCGGAAAGACTCGGCCCGCATCGTCAGAGATCAATGCCGGAAAGGGCGAGCTGCAAATCTGGCGCGATGCCAAGGCCATCTTCAAGGCGCCGTTGGCCGATCTGCATCAGGTCTGGGACGCGGTGAGCTGGAAGATCTGCCAGCAGCGCGACAACCCCGCCTGCGCGGATGCCGAGCACGCGGCCGCTGGTGCGTTGGCCGACCCCGGCTTGCACATTTACCTGCCCCAGGGCAAACGCGCAGAGTCAAATCAGCCTCTAGCCCTCGTGGAATCTACGCAAGGCGCTACCAAAACAGTAGCATATCTGACGCCAGCCAGCCCGGCACTGCTGCTCAGCCGCCCCCGCGTGGCGGTGCTGCGCGAGCAGGGTGTCAACTCCCATGTCGAAATGGCCTACGCCTTTACCGAAGCCGGTTTCGAAGCCTTTGACGTGCACATGACCGACCTGCAGACGGGTCGCGCCAATCTGGCTGATTTCAAGGGTGTGGTGGCTTGCGGAGGCTTCAGCTATGGCGACACGCTGGGCGCCGGCATAGGCTGGGCGC
>JAUSNJ010000145.1 GCA_030645355.1 Rhodoferax sp.
TTGATGGCTACAGCCCTTACCGACAAGTTATCCCGCCTCGTCAAGGAAATGCGCGGCCAGGCCCGCATTACCGAATCCAATGTGCAGGACATGCTGCGCGAGGTGCGCATGGCGCTGCTAGAGGCTGACGTGGCACTGCCCGTGGTGCGCGACTTTATCGCCCGCGTCAAGGAAAAAGCGCTCGGCCAGGAGGTGATGGGCTCGCTTTCGCCGGGCCAGGCGCTGGTCGGGATCGTTAACCGCGAACTGGCCGCCACCATGGGCGAAGGCGTCAGCGACATCAACCTGGCGGCGCAACCGCCCGCGGTGATCCTGATGGCCGGCTTGCAGGGCGCGGGTAAAACCACCACCACCGCCAAGCTGGCCAAGCACCTGATTGAAAAACGCAAGAAAAAAGTGCTGACGGTGTCGGGCGACGTGTACCGGCCGGCTGCCATCGAGCAGCTCAAGGTGGTCACGCAGCAGGCCGGGGCCGAGTGGTTCCCCAGCACGCCAGACCAAAAACCGGTCGATATTGCCCGGGCCGCCATCGACTACGCCCGCAAGCACTTTTTCGATGTGCTGCTGGTCGACACCGCTGGCCGGCTGGCCATTGACGAAGCCTTGATGGCTGAAATCAAGGAACTGCACGCGGTGCTCAAGCCGGTCGAGACCCTGTTTGTGGTGGACGCCATGCAGGGCCAGGATGCCATCAACACCGCCAAGGCCTTCAAGGACGCGTTGCCGCTGACCGGCATTATCTTGACCAAGACCGATGGCGACTCGCGCGGCGGCGCCGCCCTGAGCGTGCGGCAGATCACCGGCGCACCGATCAAGTTCGCCGGCACCAGCGAAAAGCTCGATGGCCTCGAAGTATTTGACGCCGAGCGCCACGCCGGCCGCATCCTGGGCATGGGCGTCATCGTGGCGATGGTCGAGCAGGTGGCGGCCGGGGTCGACCTGGCGGCCGCGCATACGCTTGCAGCCAAAATCAAGTCGGGCGATGGTTTTGACCTCAATGATTTCCTGAGCCAGCTGCAGCAGATGAAGAACATGGGTGGCCTGTCCAGCCTGCTC
>JAUSNJ010000146.1 GCA_030645355.1 Rhodoferax sp.
TGTACTCCGGTGCCACCGCCGCGCGGGCCTATGCAAGGCTCGCCAATGGGCGCGCCAGCATCCGGCGTGGGGTTTTGCTGGGCCCGGTGCATCGGGTGCCGGTCAGAGGCTTGGCGTTGCCGGGGGTTGGCGCCTTTGACACGCCGCTGGGCCGCATCGCCATCGACCAGGACGCTGTGGCCACCATTGCGCACCTGCCCCAAGTGGTGGTCAGCCGCGCCGCCCACGCCCAGGAGCATTCGCTGGAGGTGCAATTGCCGTTCTTGCAGGCGGCCCTCGATGATTTCAAACTGGTGCCGCTGGCGGTGGGCGATGCGACGCCCGCGCAGGTGGCCGAGGTGCTGGAAGCGCTCTGGGGCGGGCCTGAGACGCTGATCGTCATCAGCTCTGACCTGTCGCATTTTTTGCCCTATGGCACCGCACAAGCGGTCGACCGCGACACGGTGCAAAACATGATGCAACTCAACAGTAGCCTCACGCACCACCAGGCCTGCGGCGGCACGCCGGTCAATGGCCTGCTGCAGGCGGCCCGCCAGCACCACCTGCGACCGGAACTGCTCGAGCTGTGCAACTCCGGTGACACGGCCGGCGACAAGAACCGGGTGGTGGGCTACGCCGCGCTGGCGTTCAGACAGGAGTTTGCCGATGCCCAAATCTCACACTAAGCCGCACGCTTCGGCACCTGCCGGGTCGCATGGCGCCCCGGCCAAGGGCCACACCTTGCTGCCGATTGCCCGCGCCACCATCTCGACGGCGTTAGGGCAGCCCCTTGAAGCATCGGAGCAAGCGCTCTGGCTGCAAGAGTCGGGCGCCTGTTTTGTCACCTTGATGCAGCGCGGTCAGCTGCGTGGCTGCATTGGCACGCTGGAGGCGCGGCGCACCCTGTTGGCCGATGTCAAGGCCAACGCCCTGGCAGCCGCCTTCTCCGATCCGCGTTTTTCGCCGCTGGCCGCAGCAGAACTGGAGCACACCGAGATTGAAGTCTCTTTGCTGTCGGCCATGCAGGCTATGCAGTTTGAAAGTGAAGCCCACGCGCTGGCCCAGTTGCAGCCCGGCATTGACGGTGTGGTGTTTGAATTTGCCCATTACCGCAGCACGTTTTTGCCGCAGGTGTGGGAGCAACTGCCCAGCGTGCCCGAGTTCATGGCCCATCTGAAACACAAAGCCGGCCTGCCGCCCGATTTTTGGGCCACGGGTGTGCGCTTGCAGCGTTACAGCGTGAGCAAGTGGAAGGAGAGCGACCTCCGGCCCGCCACCGCCAAAGCGCCGACCAAGGAGAATGTGTGATGCAGGAGTCCAGCTACCCCGGTCGCTACTGGCACTGGCTCGATGACGGCCGCATGCAGTGCGACCTGTGTCCGCGCGACTGCCGCTTGCATGAGGGCCAGCGCGGCGCCTGCTTTGTACGCATGCGCCAGGGCGAGCAGATGATTCTGACCACCTACGGTCGCTCGTCGGGCTTTTGCATCGACCCGATCGAAAAAAAGCCGCTCAATCACTTTTACCCGGGCAGCAGCGTGCTGTCGTTTGGCACGGCCGGGTGCAACCTGGCCTGCAAGTTTTGTCAGAACTGGGACATCAGCAAGTCACGTGACATGGATCGGCTGATGGACCAGGCCTCGCCCGAGGCCATTGCCATGGAGGCCGTCAAATACGGCTGCAAGAGTGTTGCCTTCACGTACAACGACCCAGTCATCTTTGCCGAATACGCCATGGATGTGGCGGATGCCTGCCACGTGCGCGGTGTGCAGACGGTGGCGGTCACGGCCGGGTACATCCACGACCAGCCCCGACGTGACTTTTTCGCCAAAATCGACGCGGCCAATGTCGACCTGAAAGCTTTTACCGACGACTTCTATTTCAAGCTCACCGGCTCACACTTGCAACCGGTGCTCGACACGCTGGTCTACCTCAGGCGCGAGACCCAGGTGTGGTTTGAGATCACCACCCTGTTGATTCCGGGTCACAACGACTCGAACGAGGAAATCACGGCGATGTGCCGCTGGCTCATGCAGGAACTCGGGCCCGATGTGCCGCTGCATTTTTCGGCCTTTCATCCAGATCACAAGATGCCGGACGTGCCCGCCACACCGCCGGCCACGCTGGTACGCGCCCGCCACATCGCGCTCAAAGAGGGCTTGCACTATGTGTACACCGGCAACGTGCACAACATCGAGGGAGACACCACCTTCTGCCCGGGTTGCCACGCGCCGTTGATCGTGCGCGACTGGTACCAGATCAAAAAATACCGGCTGGACGCCACCGGCCATTGCCCGGACTGCG
>JAUSNJ010000040.1 GCA_030645355.1 Rhodoferax sp.
TCGGCACGCACCATGCGGACATTGAATTCCGTTTCAAACAAGGCGTACATGGGGCCATGGTAGTTGGCCAGTTGCACAGCCGTCAGACCCTTGAACGGCGCTGCGGGCAACCAAATATCTTCCAAAATGATGGGGGCACCACCAAAGCTGAGAACGCGTCTGGCCTGCAACACCGTGTCTCCGGTACGCAATGCCAGCGCCCGCGCCACTTCGGCGGTGGCGCGGCTGCGCTTGCATTCAATAATGTCGCGTTGCGCCGGGCCTTCGCTGCCCCGTGTGCCGCTATCAGGCACCAATTTAAGGAAACGGAACTGCACCTGTTGCTCTGCATGAGTGGCCACAAAGGTCCCTTTTCCCTGACGGCGCAAGAGCAGATTCTCGGCAGCCAACTCGTCAATTGCCTTGCGCACCGTGCCTTGGCTCACATGAAAACGCACAGCAAGATCCATTTCGCTCGGGATCATTTCACCAGGCTTCCATTCGCCTGCGCGCAAGCTGTTGAGGATCAAACCCTTGATCTGTTGGTACAAAGGACTGAACGCCGGTGTTGCAGAAGCCGCCAGCGAAATGATGGGCTCCGGAGGCAACAAAGTGCGCTCGATGACAGGATCGGGAAAGGTCTGCATGGTTGTTTTGTCTCGATTGATGGTGTTGTCGTTTTTCCCGAATCATATCTTATATAAGACATAAGACAAATTGACGAATCAGGTTTTTCCAGAGTACACTTGACGCGCTGAAGGGTTGGCGCAACTGCTGCTCGCCCTGCGCCCGCTGAATTTTTTCTTAACCCTTCTGGAGATTTCACCATGAGCAAAAAACCCGTCCGTGTTGCCGTTACCGGTGCAGCAGGTCAAATTGGTTACGCCATCCTGTTTCGTATCGCTTCGGGCGAAATGCTGGGCAAAGATCAGCCTATCGTTTTGAGTCTGCTGGAAGTTCCCGTCGAAAAAGCCCAGCAAGCCTTGCAAGGCGTGATGATGGAATTGCAAGACTGCGCATTCCCGTTGCTCGTTGGCATGGAAGCCCACAGCGACCCGATGACTGCTTTCAAGGACGTGGATTACGCCCTGCTGATTGGTTCACGCCCCCGTGGCCCGGGCATGGAACGCGCCGAACTGCTGGCCGTCAATGCTGAGATTTTCACCGCACAAGGCAAGGCCCTCAATGCCGTGGCCAGTCGCGATGTGCGCGTGCTGGTGGTTGGCAACCCCGCCAACACCAATGCTTACATTGCCATGAAGAGCGCGCCTGATCTGCCCGCGAAGAATTTCACCGCCATGCTGCGTCTGGATCACAACCGCGCCTTGAGCCAACTCGCCTCCAAGACCGGCAAAGCCGTGGCTGCGATTGAAAAAATGGCAGTCTGGGGTAATCATTCACCCACCATGTACGCTGACTACCGTTTTGCCACCATCAATGGCGAGAGTGTCAAAGACATGATCAATGACCAGGACTGGAACGCCAACACCTTCTTGCCTACCGTGGGCAAGCGCGGCGCGGCCATCATTGCCGCCCGCG
>JAUSNJ010000053.1 GCA_030645355.1 Rhodoferax sp.
CCCAGGTTTTTTGCACGTGCATGCGCGAGAACGCCGAGTACAAGGCCTCGAAGCTGGCCGCATTCATGGCACTCATGCAGATCGAGCCGCTGGCCAGAAACAGGATGTAGGGCACCTGCACCGGTCCGCTGGGACCAGCCACGGTGATCTGGCCCACCAGCGCGCCCATGCCGTAGCCAAACGCCACCAGCCACATCAGCGGTTCGGCGATGTTGCCAACCAGGCTGGGAATGGCCAGCTTGCGCCACACCAGCAGGTTGCGCAGGAACACCGGCCAGAAGCGCAGCGACAGCTGCGGCGCCCGCCATACTGAAGCATTGGTGCCCCTAGCCCTCGTGGATGTTGATGGTGCTGCTACTGTATTCATAGTGGTCATGCCTCTTCCCGAATCTGCCGACCAGTGAGCTTGAGGAACAAATCCTCGAGATTGGCCGGGCGGTGCAGCGTGCGCAACTGGGGGTGGGCCTGCAGGGCCTGCAGCAGGGCGGCGGCATTGGCGGTGTAGAAGAACACGGTCTCGCCGCTGACCTCCACGCGCGCCGCCAACGCGCGCAACGGGCTTTCGGCGACGGCCAGCGCACCCACGCCAAACACCTCGACCACATCGGGCTCCAGGTGCTGGGCGATCAGGTTGCGGGGCGTGCCCTCGGCGATCTTCCTGCCATGGTCCAGCACCAGCAAGCGGTTGCACAGGCGTTCGGCCTCGTCCATGAAATGGGTGGTCAGCAGGATGGACTTGCCCTGGCCCAGCAGCAGTTGCAGGCGCTCCCACATCAGGTGGCGGGCCTGCGGGTCCAGCCCGGTGGTCGGCTCATCCAGCATCAGCAGTTTGGGGTCATTGACCAGGGCCCGGGCCAGCGACAGGCGCCTCTTCATGCCACCCGAGAGTTCGCCGGGGCGGGCGTTGGCCTTGGCGGACAGCGACGCAAATTCCAGCAACGCCGGAATGCGTTCGCGAATCTGCGCGTCGCGCATGCCGAAGTAACGGCCATAGACCAGCAGGTTCTCGGCGCAGGTGAAGTCGGGGTCCAGCGTGTCCATCTGGCTGACCACGCCCAGTTGCGCCTTGATGGCCAACGCGTCCCGGGGCATCTCCAGCCCCAAGGCGTGGATGCTGCCGCTGTCGGGCGCGGTCAACCCCAGGCACATGCGGATGGTGGTGGTCTTGCCGGCGCCGTTGGGGCCGATGACACCCAGGCACTCGCCGGGGCCGATCTCGAACGACAGGTCGTCGACCACGGTGGCGTCGCCGTAGCGCTTGCTCAGGTGCTCGACCCGGACCAGTGCGCTGGACATGGCTACTGGAACGCCACTTCGGAGAAGCTGCGCAGCTTGCGGCTGTGCAGCTGTTCGGAGCCCTGGGCGCGCAACAGTTCCACGGCGCGCATGCCGATGCGCAGGTGCTGGTCGACCCGCTCGCGGTAGAAATGGTTGGCCATGCCGGGCAGCTTGATCTCGCCGTGCAGCGGCTTGTCGCTGACGCACAGTAGCGTGCCATACGGCACCCGGAAACGGAAGCCATTGGCGGCGATGGTTGCGCTCTCCATGTCCAGCGCCACGGCGCGGCTCTGGCTGAAGCGGCGCTGGGGCTGGTTGTCGGGCAGCAGCTCCCAGTTGCGGTTATCGGTGCTGGCCACGGTGCCGGTGCGCAGGATGCTTTTCAGCGCCGCCCCCTTGACCTGGGTGACATCGGCCACCGCCTGCTGGATCGCCACCTGGATCTCGGCCAGTGCCGGAATCGGCACCCACAGCGGCAGTTCCTCGTCGAGCACATGGTCATCGCGCACATAGCCGTGGGCCAGCACATAGTCGCCCAGCTGCTGGCTGTTGCGCAGGCCGGCGCAGTGGCCCAGCATGATCCAGGCATGCGGGCGCAGCACGGCGATGTGGTCGGTGATGTTCTTGGCGTTGGCTGGGCCGACGCCGATGTTGACCATGGTGATGCCGGCGTTGTCGGCGCGCACCAGGTGGTAGGCAGGCATCTGCGGCAGGCGGGGCGGCTCCTTGCCCATCGCGTCCGCTGCTTCGGCGGCCAGGCCCACGCGGCGCGTGACGACGTTGCCGGGCTCGATGAACGCGATGTATTCGCTGGTCGGGTCCTGCATGGCGGCGTGGCCCATGGCGATGAACTCGTCGATATAGAACTGGTAGTTGGTGAACAGCACGAAATTCTGGAACGCGCGCGGTGAAGTCCCGGTGTAGTGGCGCAGCCGGTGCAGCGAGTAGTCCACGCGCGGGGCGGTGAACAGCGCCAGCGGCTCCGGCTCGCCGGCGCGGGGCTGGTAGGTGCCGTTGGCGATGCCGTCGTCCATGGCGGCCAGGTCGGGCAGGTCGAACACATCGCGCATCAGCGTGCGCCGCTGCGCCGTCATATTGCCTTCCACGTGGTCGTGCTCGGCGAATGAGAAGTGCACCGGGATCGGCTGCGAACTGGTGCCTACCTCCAGCTCCACGCCGTGGTTCTGCAGCAGCAGGTTGAACTGGTCCAGGTAGTAGTTGGCGTACAGGTCGGGGCGTGTCAGCGTGGTCTCAAAGCGCCCGGGGCCGGCCACAAAGCCGTAGCTCAGGCGCGCGCTCTCGGGGGTGATGGTCCGCGATACGGTGTCGGTGTGGATGCGCACCAGTGGGTAGCAGGCGCGCACACGGCCGGCGCTGTCGTCGCCCGCCACAAAGCGCTGCATGGCCTGGCGCAGATGGGTAATGCTGCCGTCGTAAATGCGGGTGACCTGGGCCAGGGCGGCGGCGGCGTCGGTGAATCGTTCGGGTGCAATAAAGGGGGGTAGGTGTGACATGCGTCTATTGTGCCGTGATGGACGTGGCGCCGAGAGTTGCGGAATAATAGGGCTATCGCGTTACTCTGCTTTCCCCGAAAACCCCCTAGTGCCTGATTTCAACGACTCACGCTTTGTCGAGACCGGCTTTCCCTCTTTGCAATGGGAGGAAGACGAATTGCCGACGCGACCCTTGCCGCTGCATGAGCGCCCCCTGCAGGTACGCGTCGACCACGAATTGGCCATCGTCGCCGCGCACCATGCGCGCATTGCGCTGGCCATCGAGAAGTTCTGGGGTCACCGCGACTGTGTGGAGTACCTGCAAAAGCTGATCATGAGCGGCGGCCACCAGGACGGCCAGACCCGGGTCGGGTTCAAGAGCGAGGTGCTGTCCGCACTGATCAATCTGGTGGCCTTGCACCAGAACGAGTGACGTAAGGCCCACACCCCGATGCGCAAGCTGTTGATAGCCGCCCTGGTGCTGGTCGCGTTGGGTGTAGCCGCGCTATTGGGCGCACCGGCCTTCCTGGACGGGCGGCTGAACACCGTTATCCACCCCGCACCCTACACTGCCAGCGCCCAGGCCCGTGCCACCCACCAGACCCTGTTTGTGGCCGATCTGCACGACGATGCGCTGCTGTGGAACCGGGACCTGCTGCAGCGCTATGACAGGGGGCACTCCGATGTGCCGCGCCTGCTCGATGGCCGCGTGGCGGTGCAGGTCTTTGCCTCCGTCACCAAGACGCCCAAGGGCATCAACTACGAGCGCAACGGCGCCGATACCGACAGCATCACGCTGCTGGCCATGGTCCAGCGCTGGCCCGTGGCCACCTGGAGCAGCCTGTTGCAGCGCGCCCTGTACCACAGCGACAAGCTCAAGCGCGCCGTGGCCGACAGCGAAGGCCGTCTGGTGCTGGTGCAAAGCCGCCAGGACATGGCCGCCTTTGTGCAGGCCTGGGCCCAGGACCCGCATCGGGTGGCCGCGGTGCTGGCTACCGAAGGGCTGCACCCGCTGGAAGGCCAACTGGACAACGTCGACCGGCTGTATGAAGCCGGTTTTCGCATCGCCGGCCTGACGCACTTTTTTGACAACGAGGTGGGGGGCTCCGCCCACGGCATCGACAAGGGCGGTCTGACCCCCTTTGGCCGCCAGGTGGTGGCGCGGCTGGAAGCCAAGGGCATGCTGATTGACTTGGCCCATGCCTCCAAACCGCTGATCGACGATGTGCTGGCCGTGGCCAGGCGGCCGGTACTGGTGTCGCACACCGGCGTGGCCGGCACCTGCCCGGGGGCCCGCAACCTGACGGACGATCACCTGAAACGCATTGCCGCCACCGGTGGCGTGGTGGGTATTGGCTATTGGGATGGTGCGCTCTGTGAGCCCTCGGTGCCCAACATTGTGCGGGCCATTCGCTACGCCGTTGACACGGTGGGTGTGGCCCACGTGGCCCTGGGCTCCGACTTCAACGGCGCCACCCGCACCCCCTTTGATGTGACCGGCTTGCCCCAGATCACCGAAGGATTGCTGGCGGCAGGGTTCAGCGCAGTGGATATTCGCGCCATCATGGGCGGCAATGTGCAACGCCTGCTGCTGCAGAGTCTTCCAGCCTCCTGATGCTCCAGCCCTCTAGAATACTGCGTATGCAGCTATCAATACAGTAGCAATTGAATGACCCACTCTACACCCACCACGCACCACCGGTTTGATGTCCTGATCGTTGGCAGCGGCCTGGCCGGCCTGTCGGCCGCGCTTCACCTGGCACCCACCCACCGGGTTGCCGTGCTCACCAAACGCGCCATGACGGACGGCTCCACTGCCTGGGCCCAGGGTGGCATTGCAGCCGTGCTGGCCGAGGGCGACAGCTTTGACGCCCATGTGCAGGACACGCTAGTAGCCGGTGCTGGCCTGTCGGACCCGGCGGCCACCCGCTTTGTGGTGGAGCATTCGCCCGAGAGCATTGCCTGGCTGCGCGAACTGGGTGTGCCGTTCTCGGAAGAAGACGGCCACCTGCACCTGACCCGCGAAGGCGGCCATAGCGCCCGGCGCATCGTCCACGTGACCGATGCCACGGGTGCGGCGGTGCAGAAGACGCTGATCGAGACGGTGCGCCGCACGCCCAACATCACGCTGTTCGAGAACCACACGCTGGTGGACCTGATCACCCGCAGCAAGTTGGGGCTGCCTGGATTTGGCGAGGGTGCGGCCAACAACCAGTGCCTGGGCCTGTACGCGCTGGACGAGTCCACCGACGAGGTGCACACCTTCAGCGCCCCGCATACCATCCTGGCCACCGGCGGCGCCGGCAAGGTGTACCTGTACACCACCAACCCCGACACTGCCACCGGCGACGGCATTGCCGCCGCCTGGCGCGCCGGTTGCCGGGTCACGAACATGGAGTTCATCCAGTTCCACCCGACCTGTCTGTACCACCCGCATGCCAAGTCCTTCCTGATCTCGGAAGCCGTGCGCGGCGAGGGCGGGCGCCTGCTGCTGCCCCCATCGGCGGGGGGCACCCGCTTCATGCCGCAGCACGATGAGCGCGCCGAACTGGCGCCGCGCGATGTGGTGGCCCGCGCCATCGACTTCGAGATGAAGAAGGGCGGCTTTGACTGCGTCTACCTGGACATCTCGCACCAGCCCAAGGCCTTTCTGCTGGAGCACTTCCCCAATATTTATGCCCGTTGCCTGGAACTGGGCATCGACATCAGCAAGCAGCCCATTCCCGTGGTGCCGGCGGCCCACTACACCTGTGGTGGCATCCATACCGATCTGTCCGGCGCCACCGATATCGTCGGCCTGCACGCCATTGGCGAGACCGCCTACACCGGACTGCACGGTGCCAACCGGCTGGCCAGCAACTCGCTGGTGGAGTGCATGGTGTTTGCCCGCGCGGCCGCCACCCACATTCTGGCCACGCCGCTGGCCGCGCCGCAGTCACTCCCGGCCTGGGACGACAGCCGCGTGACCGATGCCGACGAGGCCGTCGTGATCTCCCACAACTGGGACGAGCTGCGCCGCTTCATGTGGGACTACGTGGGCATTGTGCGTACCAACAAACGGCTGGAGCGGGCCTCGCACCGCATTGCGCTGTTGCAAGGGGAAATCCAGGAGTTCTACGCCCACTTCCACGTCACGCGCGACCTGCTGGAACTGCGCAACCTGGTGCAGGTGGCCGAGCTGATCGTGCGCTCGGCCCACGCCCGGCACGAGAGCCGCGGCCTGCACTTCAGCCGCGACTACCCCAAGCTGGCGGCCCACGCCACGCCCACGATTCTGATTCCCGACTAAGAGGTTCCGCATGCAAACACGCCTGGCCCGTGCGGACGTTGCGCCCGCATCCACCTGGAACCTGGACGATCTGTTTACGTCCCCCACCGCGTGGGAGGCCGAACTGCTGGCAGTGGACACCGCGTGCGACGCGGTTAGCTCTTACCAGGGTCGGCTGGGGCAGGATGCGGCCACGCTGCTGGCCTGCCTCACGGCCGTGGAGGCGCTGCAACTGGGCTACATGCGCGTGGCCACTTTTGCCCATCTGCGCAACGCCCAGGACGGTACCGACCCGCAGCACCAGGCCGCCGTGGCGCGGGTGTCGGCGCTGGGGGCCCGGCTGGGCAGCAGCATCGCCTTCGTCGACTCGGAGATCCTGGCCCTGCCCGATGGCGTGGTGCAGCAGTTTCAGGCTACCGAGCCCGGCCTGGCGGTATTTAAAAACCAGTTGCAGGACCTGCTGGACGTGCGGCCGCACCGCCTGGGCGCCGATACCGAGCGCGTGCTGGCCTCGCTGGGCGAGGTGATGGGCGCGCCCTACATGGTGTACAACCGCGCCAAGTCCAACGACATCCAGTTTGCGCCGTTCACCGACGCGGCCGGCACCACCTACGCCAACTCCATCAACGGTTTCGAGTCCAGTTTTGAATCCCACAGCGACACCAGCGTGCGCCGGGGCGCCTGGCAGTCGTTCAGCGCCGGGCTGAAGGCCTATAACCATACGTTTGCGGCCACCTTTGCGACCGAGGTCAACAAAAACGTCGTGATGGCACGCCTGCGCCACTACGCCAGCACCGAAGATTTTTTGTTGCAGCCGCACAAGATTCCCCGGCCGGTCTACACCAATATCCTGCAGGTCATCCAGACCGAACTGGCCCCGCACATGCGGCGCTATGCCCGGCTGCGCCAGCGCGTGCTGGGCCTGGACAAGCTGCTGTACTGCGACATCAAGGCGCCGCTGGACCCGGAGTTCAACCCGCGCGTGACGTATGACGAAGGCTGTGCGCTGATTCTGGACGCGCTGGCGGTGATGGGGCCGGAGTATTGCGACTTCGCCCGCACCGCCATGACCCAGCGCTGGGTGGACCGCGCCGACAACATCGGCAAATCCTCGGGCGCCTTTTGCGCGTCACCGTATGGTGTGCACCCCTACATCCTGATCACGTGGGCCGACACCATGCGCAACGTCTTCACGCTGGCGCATGAGCTGGGCCACGGCGGGCACTTTGGCCTGGCCATGCGACACCAGCGTTTTGTCAATACGCGCCCGGCCATGCCGTTTGTCGAGGCCCCAAGCATCATGAACGAGATGCTGCTGGCGCAGCACATCCTGGGTAAGAGCACCGACACACGCATGCGCCGCTCGGTCATCATGCAGGTGCTGGGCACCTACCACCACAATTTCGTGACCCACCTGCTGGAGGCCGAGTTGCAGCGCCAGGTCTATGCGCTGGCCGAGGCCGGCCAGTCCATCACCGCCGCGGTGCTGAACCAGTGCAAGGGCAACATCCTATCGGCGTTCTGGGGCGACACGGTCGAGATCGACGACGGCGCCCGCATGACCTGGATGCGCCAGCCGCACTACTACATGGGCCTGTACCCCTACACCTATTCGGTCGGCCTGGTGGCCTCCACGGCCATGGCCAACCTGGTGCGCGACCAGGGGCCGCCGGCCGTGCAGCGCTGGCTGCAGGTGCTCAAGGCCGGCGGCACGCTGCGCCCGCTGGAGCTGTTGCAGAGCGCTGGCATTGATTTGTCCACGCCGCAGCCTATCCATGATGCGGTAGCCTATGTGGGGCGCTTGATTGACGAGCTGGAAGCGTCGTTTGCGGGCTGAAGGCACCAGAGTCACTGCGGGACTGGCGGACCGGGCATCCGTTCCCTGGCCTCAGTCGCAGGCGAACATGTTGGGTTGGCAAGCACCCTTTTGTCAACGCCGTGGTGGGTGCGCCGGCTCTGTGGCAACTGCGAGTAGAGGCTGATGAACGGACGCCTGATCCGCAAGTCGGGTTGTCTTGCGAGATAACCCGTGGGAAGGCGCCCATGCTACTGGGCTTACCATAAGAAAACCCCGCCGCAGCGGGGTTGGGTCGCGGTCAGAGTTGAACTATTGCCTGCGGCGACGTGTTGCCACAAGGCCCAGCAGTCCCAGACCCAGAAGAGCGACAGACGCTGGCTCTGGAACGTTTGCGGCTGTCACCTCTAAACGGGTTGAATGGAAGAATGCGCCGTCTGGGTCACTCGGTGAATTCGAGTACGCGAATTCGCCGCCACTGAAATCGGCGAAGTTTGTCCAATACAACCAAAAATCGTTGGTACCACTATTCAAGCAGTTTAGGGCGCAGGATGTTCCACCAAAAAGCACTCCACCCCCCCAACCTTGAAATCCGACTTCACTCACGGTGAACGTGTGGGTGCCGATGTTGAGTGAAATCGCATCCACCGTGCCGCTGCCAACCGCTGCTTCGTCGAACGTGGCGCTGATAGACCCCACGATGGGGTCAACGGGCGCGCCACCTGCAAAGCCTGAAGCTGTGAAGTCGTAAGTGTGGCTTGTGGGAATCGCCAATGCAGCGCTGCTCCCCAGTCCAAATAGCACCGCCGTAACCAAGGAATTGAAGAGTGTTGCTGCAATTTTCATGGGAGTTCCATTTATTCATATGTTTGTAAGAGAGCAGTCACCTCGGTACTACGTAAGCGTGACTGAACTATCCAAGCAATTGTTGCGCCACATTGGTAAGCAGTTGATTTTGTTGAGAATATGTTCAGGTCGTTGCCTTGCGGCAGGCTAATCATGTAACAAATCCCGACACCTTCGGATGCGAATTTCAATCGCATGTGGCCAAGTAGGTGTGGGCGGCTTGGGGTTCCAACACGTTTGATCCAGCGTTTTCCCTTCGTACACCAACCCACTGTCCGCCACACGAGGTCTTGCACAGGAAGATGTTGGCATTTCGACCCGCTAGCCCTCGTGAAATGGCCATATACCGCTATCAACTAGATAGCATTCTCAAATCCGATTGCGCGGCTTGAAGAAGGTGTAGTTCACATGCGGCTCGGCCGCCTGGTACACAGCCCCGGTGTGCGGCGCAATGTTGAGGCGCACGCTGGCCGCCTGCACCTTGGTGTCGGGCGATGTGCCCAGGGCATCGCGCAGGGGCACGCCGTCGTACCAGTGGGAGTAGGGCAGCATCAGCAGCACGTTCAGCGGCTTGTCGTCCATGTTGACAATCACCAGGGCCTCCTCGCCGGGCACCGTGGTATGGCGCAAGAAGACCAGGGCGTTGCCGGCCAGGCGGTCACCCAGCACGGTGATGTCGCCGTACTGCAAGGCCGGGTTGGTCTGGCGGATGGCGATCAGGCGCTTGACCCAGGCGCGCTGTTCGTGGTTCCACTCGGCCTCGTTCCAGCGCATGGTGCGCCGGCAGTCAGGGTCTGCGCCGCCTTCCATGCCGATTTCCTCGCCGTAATAGACCAGGGGCACGCCGGGCAAGGTGAACTGCATCAGCAGGGCCAGACGCGCACGTTCTGCATCACCCACCGAGGTGATGAGGCGCGGCGTGTCGTGGCTGGACAGCATGTTCCACGAGCACAGCAGGCCCTGTAGGCCGTAGCCGGCGCGGGCGTCGCGCACGGCGTGGTTCATCTGCACGGCGTCGATGTCACCGGCCAGCCAGGCCAGCGTGGCCGTGCGGTACCAGTAGTTCATCATGCCCTGGAAGCCTTCACCGGCCTGGAACCAGCTGCCCGAAAAACCATTGAGTTCGCCCAGCAGGTTGGCCGCCGGGAAGCGCGCGCCGACGATGGAGCGCATCTCCTGCGCCACCGGAATGCCCACGTCCTGCGCCACGTCAAAACGCCAGCTGTCGATGCCCTTGGCCAGCCAGTGCTGCACCAGGCTGTCGGGCTTGCGGTACAGCACGTCGCGCACCTCGGGGTTGGACAGGTTGAGCTCCGGCATCAGCCCGAAATCCTGCCAGCACAGGTAGCTGCCGTCGGGCTTGAAGGTGAACCAGTCGCGCTTGGCGGCATCACCGGCCTGGGCCGCCAGAAACCACGGGTGCTGGCTGGAGCAGTGGTTCAGTACGGCGTCCAACGTCAGCGTCATCTCGCGTTCGTGCAGGGCATTGGTCAGGCGCTTCAAGGCCTCTTCACCGCCGAACATGGGGTCGATGCTGAAGAAGTCGGTGGCATCGTACTTGTGGTTGCTGGGCGACGTGAAGATGGGCGTCAGGTACACACCGGTTACGCCCAGATCGCTCAGGTAGTCGAGTTGGGCGACGACGCCGTCCAGGTCGCCGCCATAGAACTGGTCGCCGCAGGCTTCGTTCAACGGCGCTTCGTCCCATTCACGCTTGACGGCGCGCGGCAGGTTGTAGGCCGGGTCGGCCAGTTTTTGCGCGCTGCTCAGGCCCCCGCCGATGGCAAAACGCTCGGGGAAGATCTGGTAGATGACCTGGCTGGCGGTGTGGCGGGTAAAGGCGTCGAGGATCGGAGACTTCATGGGGGAGGGTCGGTTCAATGGGGTGGCAAACCATAGCAGCTAATCCGGTGCCGCGGGGTGCGGCGGGTTACCAGTCGGCAACAAGTTGAAGCCCGTGAGCCTGAACGTTCAGTGGTCTTTCTGGTAGCGCTGGTAGATGCGGTCCAGCTCGCCGCTGCGCTTGAGTTGCGCCACCACCTGTTCGAGCCGACGCACCACTGCGGGATCCACCTTGCGGCTGACCCACAGGTAGCTGGGGCTGGACTGCAGCACGCCCGGGTGCAGGCGCAGCTGGTCGCCCAGGCCCTCGGCCCGGATGTAGTAGGTGCCTGTGAGTTCGTTGGTGTAGTAGAAGCGCGCCCGCTTGCTGAGCACGTTGCGCAGGGCCACCACGCTGCCGCCCGGGGTCTCCACCACCTGCACGCCCTGGCGGCGCAGGTCGGCGGCGTAGCTGGCGCCGGATTGGGTGACCACCAGGTCGCCGGTTTGCGCCAGATCGCGCACGTGGTTGACGACGCCGTTGTCGTCACGTCGGCCCACCAGCCGCTCGCTCAGCACGTAGAGCGGGGTGCTGATGCGGTGGGCCATGTCGTTGCGCTGCGCCGTGTCCAGCAGCGCGCACACCACGTCCAGTTGCCCCTCCTTGAGTTCCGCTTCCAGACGCTTGATGGGCGTGGGGCGGGGATCGGTGTCGATGTGCAGGCCTTTGTCGGCCTTTTCCATGGCCTGAAAAATGTCCGGGCACAGGCCAGTGGAAGCTCCGTCAGACTCAATGAATTTGGGGGCCGATCCGTCCTGGGCCGCGGTGTGCAGTCTGATGGGTTGCGCGCCCACCGTCAGCGCCATGGCGAACCACAGCGTGGACAGGAACTTCGCAAACTGTTTCACACCATCGAGTATCGGACCGGGTGCGACGCCTTGTCAACGACGTGGACGGGTGTCTGGGCGTGCCGGCGTCAGGCCGCCCCAATGTGCGGCACCAGACCCGCCACCGGCTGCCCGGCTTTGAGTGCCGCGGTAAAGGCCAGCATGCGGTCAATCGGCCGGCGCGCCAGCAGGCCCAGGGCCGGGTCGACGTGGATTTCATTCGTGCCGGTTTCCAGCACATGGGCCAGGCCAGCCAGGCCGTTCATCGCCATCCACGGGCAGTGGGCGCAGCTCTTGCAGGTGGCGCTGTTGCCGGCGGTGGGGGCTTCGATGAACGTCTTGCCGGGGTTCAGCGTGCGCAGCTTGTGCATCATGCCGTTGTCGGTGGCGACGATGAACTCTTTTGCCTCCATCTCGCGCGCCGCCTTCAGGATGGCCGACGTGGAGCCCACGGCATCGGCCAGTGCAATCACATCGGCGGGGGACTCGGGGTGCACAAGCACCTTGGCCTTGGGGTGGTCTTTTTTGAGCGACTCCAGCTCAAAGGCCTTGAACTCGTCGTGGACGATGCAGGCGCCGTTCCAGAACACCATGTCGGCGCCGGTCTCGCGCTGGATGTAGGCGCCCAGATGGCGGTCCGGCGCCCACAAAATTTTCTGGCCGCTGTCTTTCAATGCGCGCACGATGTCCAGCGCGCAGCTCGATGTGACCAGCCAGTCGGCGCGGGCCTTGACGGCGGCGCTGGTGTTGGCGTAGACCACCACCGTGCGGTCCGGGTGGGCGTCGCAGAAGGCCGAAAACTCGTCGATGGGGCAACCCAGGTCCAGCGAGCAGGTGGCGTCCAGGTCGGGCATCAGCACGGTCTTGTGCGGCGACAAAATCTTGCTGGTCTCACCCATGAACTTGACGCCCGACACCACCAGGGTTTGCGCGGCGTGGTCGCGGCCAAAGCGGGCCATCTCGAGCGAATCGCTGACCAGGCCGCCGGTTTCTTCGGTCAGATCCTGCAGGTCGGGGTGCACGTAGTAGTGCGACACCATGACGGCATTCTTTTCTTTCAGCAGGCGGCGCACCTTGTCCTTCAGCGCGGCGCGCTCTGTTTGGGTGGGCTCTACCGGCACGCGGGCCCAGGCGTGGCGCGTGCTGCAGACGCTGCCCGTACTGGTGTCGGGCTGTTCGTAGTCAACGGAGATGGTCGTGGTCTGCATCATTGGGCTCCGGCAAAGGTATCAAAGCGCATGGAGTAGTCGGTGGCCTGCACATCCTTGGTCAGCGTGCCAATCGAGATACGGTCAACGCCGGTCTCGGCCAGTGCGCGCAAGCCATCCAGCGTGACGCCGCCGGATATTTCCAGAATCGCGCGGCCCGCATTGATGCGCACCGCTTCCTGCAGCGTGGGCAGGCCCATGTTGTCCAGCAGCACCATGCGCGCACCGGCATCCAGCGCTTCCTTCAACTGCTCCAGTGTCTCCACTTCGATCTCCACAAAGGCGGCAGCGGCGGCCACTTTGTCGGCCTGTCGCAACACCTGGGGGATGCCACCCGCCGCGGCAATATGGTTCTCCTTGATCAGCACGGCGTCATACAGGCCTACGCGGTGGTTGGTGCCGCCGCCGCAGCGCACCGCGTATTTCTGCGCCAGGCGCAGGCCCGGCAGGGTCTTGCGCGTGTCCACAATGGCCGCGCGGGTGCCAGCCACCACGGCCACATAGGTGGCGGTCTTGGTGGCCACGGCGCTGAGCAGTTGCAGGAAGTTCAGCGCCGTGCGCTCGGCCGTCAACAGCGCCTGGGCACGGCCTTCCACTTCAAAGACGACCTGGTTGGCCTCGCAACGGCCGCCGTCCTGCACGTACCAGGTGATCTGGGCCTGCGGGTCCAGCGCGAGGATGGCTGCCTGCGCCCAGGCCTGGCCGCAGACCACGGCGCTTTCGCGGGCCAGCACGCGGGCGCGGGCCATGCGGTCGGGGGCTATCAGGCCGGCGGTCAGGTCACCGGTACCCACGTCCTCCAGCAGGGCGCGGGTGACGTCGCTGTGTGCCAGTTGCTGCAGGGATTGGGCCGAGAAATCGAAGGACTTTGTCATAGGGAGAGGGGTCAAATTGCATGCCACGCCGTGCCATACACTACGCGGCGTCGTTGGGGGCGGTCTTGAATGGTACACATCTGGCCGCCGTTTCCATATTTCAAGCCCTAAAAGCCATGTTCCGAACCCTGCTCAAATCCAAGATCCACCGCGCCAGCGTCACGCACTGCGAGCTCAACTACGAGGGCTCCTGCGCCATCGACGAAGACCTGTTGGACGCCGCCAATATTGCCGAGAACGAGCAGGTCCATATCTGGAACATCAACAACGGTGAACGCTTCATCACCTACGCCATCCGGGCCGAGCGCGGCAGCCGCATCATCTCGGTCAATGGCTCGGCCGCCCGCCGGGCCGCCGTGGGGGATCTGGTCATCATCGCGTCCTTTGCCCAGGTGCATGAAGACCAGGTGAAGGGCTTTGCGCCCAAGCTGGTGTTTGTGAACCCCGACAACCGCATCCAGGAACAGCGCTCGACCATTCCGGTCCAAATGGCTTAAGGTAAACAGGGCGCTAGCCCTCGTAGAATAAGCGTATGTTGCTCCTAAAGTAGGAGCAAGCGTCCAGGCCTTCGCCCCGCACGTGCGCCCTGCGGGCTGCGTGGTCGGCCCACTCCAGGGCGTTGAGTGGTCAAAAATGGGGGTTGGGTGCATACTGCCATCCGCTTTCTCACCAATTCTCACTTTTGAAGCGCACTTGCCATGCACTACCCTGGATCGGTTCGCACCACCAGCCTCATCGTGGCAACGGCCAGTCTTGTGTCGGCAGCGGCTCTGGCACAGGAGAAATGGGCGGGGCCCGACACAGGGCCACCGGCCCAAGCCGGAAAGACGGTGGTCTATATTGCGTCTGACTTCCGCAATGGTTCGGTGGTTACCGTATACCGCGGCCTGCAAGAGGCTGCTCAAAAGCTGGGTTGGAGGACCACCGTGGTCGATGGTGCTGGCCTCAAGGATAAGCAGGCCGACGCCCTGAACGCGGCCATCGCAGGCAATGCGCAGGCCATTGTTTTCGGGGGCTTTGAGCCCGCAGGATTCTCCGCGCAGCTGGCCGCCATTGAGCACAAAAAAATCATCCTGGTGGGGTGGCATGCCGCCAAGAATCCAGGCCCCACCAAAGAACTTTTCACCAACGTTGCAACCGATCCATTGGATGTCGCAAGAACGGCGGCCACCTTCGTCATACAGGATGCGATGGAAAAGAAGCGGCCCCTGGGCGTGATTATTTTTAACGACGACCAGTTTGCGGTGGCCAACGCCAAGACCGACGCCATGAAGAAGACCATTGAAGCGTGCCATGGCTATACGGGCTGCAGGGTGCTGGCGGTCGAGAACGTGCTCATTTCCAAGGCGGGAACGGAGATTCCCAAGGTCATCCCCCAGTTGGTCGCCACCCATGGCGCGGCCTGGACCTATAGCCTGGCGATCAACGATGTGTACTTCGACGCCATGAACTTTCCGCTGCGGGAAGCCAGGCGCAGCGATATCCTGAATGTGTCGGCAGGCGACGGTTCCAGCAAGGCGCTGTCGCGCATTGGCTGGGGCATGTCCCAACAGCTGGCAACGGTTGCAGAGCCGCTCAAGATGCAGGGCTACCAACTGGCAGATGAACTCAACCGGGCCTTTGCCGGCGAGGCACCCAGTGGCTATCTGTCAAAACCCATCCTGGTAACCACCAGGCTCATCAAATCCCTGGGCACCCCGAATATTGAGGCCGACCTGGGATTTGAAGCCGCGTATGGCGCTATCTGGTTCAGGAAATAGGGTTGGGAAAGTCTTGACGCAGACGCTGGACTGAGACGGGGAGTACGAATGGGCTCGCACGTCGTTAGACTTGTCTGCATATGACGACCCAAGCCCCTCTTCTTCCCGCCGGTGTCACCGTGTTCGAGCGCGGCTGGCTCTCATCGAACAATGTGCTGATTTGCGGCCAGGCGGGCTGTGCGCTGGTGGACAGCGGCTACAGCACGCATTCCGCGCAGACGCTGGCGCTGCTGGCATCCGCGCTGGACGGCCGAGCGCTGGATCTGCTGTTGAACACCCATTTGCACAGCGACCATTGCGGCGGCAACGCGGCGCTGCAGCAGGCCTACCCGCATCTGCAAACGCGCATTCCCCCGGGGCACGCCGCGTTCGTGCAGGACTGGAGCCCGGACGCGCTGACCTACACGCCCACCGGCCAGACCTGTCCGCCGTTCCGCTTCGATGCCGTGCTGCAGCCGGGCACCGACATCCGGCTGGGCGACACCCTGTGGCAGGTGCATGCGGCACCCGGCCATGACCCGCATTCGGTGATTTTGTTTGAGCCAGCTTCGCGCCTGATGATCTCGGCCGACGCGCTGTGGGAGCGTGGCTTTGGCGTGATCTTCCCGGAGCTCGAAGGCCTGGACGCGTTTGACACGGTGGCGGACACGCTGGACCTGATCGAGGCGCTGTCTCCCGCCATGGTGATTCCCGGCCATGGCCGCGTGTTCACCGACCTGGCCCCGTCCCTGGCCTTTGCCCGCGCGCGGCTGCGCGGTTTCCAGGCCGATCCGGCCAAGCACATCCAGCACGCGGCCAAGGTGCTGCTGAAGTTCAAACTGCTGGAAACCCAGAGCCAGACACTGGAGAGCTTTCTGGCCTGGGCGCAGGCCACGCCGTACTTTGTGCAGATTCACCAGGCGCACTTTGCGCAAACCGATTTTTCACAGTGGGCCAATGGCTTGATTCTGGATCTGGTGCGCGTGGGCGCGGCCCGGCGTGAGGGCCTGATGGTTCACAACGCCGGTTAAACCCCACGGCGGGCGCGGGCACACCGGCCCGGCATACTGCCAAGCCTGACAACCAAACGGGAGACGGTTCATGAGGATTGCCATCATGGGTTCTGGCGGGGTAGGTGCCTACGTGGGGAGCCGACTGCAGGCGGCCGGTGAAGACGTGGTGTTCATCGCCCGCGGCGCGCACCTGGCTGCGCTGCAAAAAGACGGGCTGCGGCTGGAGAGCCCGGTGCACCCGCTGCACCTGCCAACCGTCAACGCCGTGCAGGAGCCGTCCGCTGTGGGGCCGGTGGACCTGATCATCTTTGCCGTCAAGCGGGGCGATACCGAAGCGGCCGCCCGCCAACTGGCGCCCATGATTGGCCCCGAGACGCGCATCCTGACCCTGCAAAACGGCATCGACAGCGTGGACCTGATCACGCCCCACGTCGGTGGAGCCAAGGTGCGCGGCGGGGTGATCTATGTGTCGGCGGTGATTGACCGGCCCGGCGTCATCCGCAGCCCCGGCGGTCTGCACGTGATCGTGGCCGATGCCGCCCACGGCGACCCGGTGATGGCGGACTTTTTTGCCGCCTGCGCCCGCGCCACGGGACTGGACGCCAAACCCAGCGACGCCATTGCCGTGACGCTGTGGGAGAAGTTCATTGCGCTGACGTCGCTGTCGGGAACCACGTCGCTGTTGCGCGCCAGCATGGGCCAGATCCTGGCCCACCCCGAGACGCGCATCCTGCAGCGCCAGCTGGTCGACGAAGCGGTGGCCGTGGGGCGTGCGGCGGGCCAGGTGACCCGCACCGACCTGGCCGACGAGATCATGGCCAAACTGGCGGCCATGCCCTATGCCTTTCGCTCCTCGATGTCGGAAGACCTGGAGCGCGGCAAACCGCTGGAGCTGCGCTGGCTGTCGGGCCGGGAGCATGCGCTGGGGCTGGAGTACGGTGTGCCCACGCCCGGACACAGCGCGGTGTACCGCGCTCTGGTGCTGTACGAGAACGGCAAGCCCACATAGCTGGGGCGACGGCTCCCGCCCGCCCGCTAGCTGTTGGCGAGGTGCATGCCGGCCAGCTGGCCCAGCAGCGCCGACACGGTGTCCAGCTGATCGGCCGGCACCGTTTGCGTGGCATCCACGGCGATGGCCTGCACGGACACCAGGGCGTAGTCCAGCAACTGCTGCCCGGCGTCGCTGAGCAGGGCGTAACCAACGCGGGCGTCGCGCGGGTCGGGTTGCCTTGCCACCAGCCCCAGCTTTTCCAGCGGCAGCAGGGTGCGGGTCACGCCCGAGGCGGTGAGCCCCAGGCGCTCCGCCAGATCCACCCGGCGCAAGCGCTTGCCCGGAGCCCGTCCCAGGTAGTACAGGATCATGAAGTCGCCAAAGCTCAGTCCATGCACGCTGGACAGCGCGTTGTCCAGGCGGCGGGTCAGGGTGGCGTAGGCGCGGGTCAGGCGCAGGCAGAATTCCAGGCTGGGCGCAGGCGCCGGTTCGGGTTGTGCGGGGTCTTGTCCGGCTGTTGTTTGTGCATTCATTGTGATTACATTGAGTGATAGTTGATTAATCAAGTATACATGAAGAATACAGTGCATGGATTTTCTGCATGCGCAGCGCTGCGAACACTGCCTCTCTGCTGAATACTATGCGGCAAAATATGCCGGTAGCCCTCGTGGAATATAGAAAGGTTGCTCCTGAATACGGAGCAACACAAGAGTCGTCCGGCACAAAAGTGGAGCAGTACGGATGGACCCCATCACATCGGTCTGCAGGTGGCGGTCAGTGCGCAATGGGGTTTGCCCGGTCCACGCGGGTCAGCCGCAGCACGACGGCTTGTTTGGGGCGCAGGGTCACATGCAGCTCGGGCTCGCAGGGGGCGGCTCCTTCTGGCAGTTCCAGCGTAAAGCGTTGCAGCAGCATGGCCGACAACAGTGTCATCTCCACCATGGCGAAGTGCTGGCCCAGGCATACCCGCGGGCCAGCGCCGAACGGCATCCAGGCACCTTTGGGAATGGGCGGCGCACCGTCCAGAAAGCGCTCCGGCCGGAAGGCATGGGCCTGCGCAAACCAGCGCTCGTCATGGTGCAGCACCCACGGTGTGATGCGCAGCATGGCGCCCTTGGGAATGTGCCAGCCATCCAGAACCAGGGGTGCGGTGGTACGTCGGCTCATGATGGCCGCCACCGGCGGGTACAGGCGCATGGCTTCTTTCAGGGTCGCGGTCAACCAGGGCAGTTGCGCCATGTGTTGAGGCCCCGGGGTGCCGTTGCCCACCACCGCACGCACCTCGTCCCGCGCGCGTTGGGCTGCGGCAGGATGTTCGGCCATCAGCCGGCTCCACCACAGCAGGGCCGTGGCCGAGGTTTCGTGGCCGGCCTGAAAACTCACCATGCACTGGTCAAACACCTCCTGGCTGGACAGGGCAGTGCCCGTCGCCTCGTCGCGCAGGGCCAGCAGGCGCCCCAGCAAATCCTGCCGGGATTGCTGGTCTGGCTGCGCGGCAATGGCGGCCTGTCGCTCCGTGATGTGACCTTGTATCAAATGCCGCAGGCTGCGCAGGGCCTTGCGTTTGGCGGCTTTGCCGGGCAGGGGCAGCCAGTCGGGCAGCGTGAACAGGCGGAACATCTCGCGGTAGGCGGTAGCCGACAGGGTTTGCGTGGCCTCAATGGCCACCAGGGACTGTTGCTGCGCCGAGCGGCTGAACAGCGTGCGCAGAATCACATCCATGGCCACGCGACTCCACAGCGCGTCCATGGTCACCATGGTGTGGGGCTGGTTGTCGGGCACCAGTGTGTCGAAGGCATCCTGGGCGGCGGTGGTCATCAGCTCGGCATAGCCCGCAACCTGTTTGGGTGTGAAGGCGGCCATCAGCATGCGGCGCTGGCGTTGCCAGGTAGCGCCCTCGGTGACCAGCACGCTTTGGCCAAAGACCTGGGCAAACACTTCGATACCACGCTCCCACCGAATGAGGGCGTCGGCATGGGTGACCAGGGCTTCGCGCGCCAGGTCGGGCGACATCAGATCCCAGGCATGTTCGTTGCCCAGGCGCATATAGCTGATGTCGCCATGGGTGCGCTGCAGGCGGGTGACAAAGCCCAGGTAGTCGCGCTTCATTTCTGAGAGCAGCGGCAATCCCCACCAGCGGGATACGGGGCCCGGTGCGTGGGTGCGACGGATGGGGCTGGGTGGCGTGGGCGTGGTGGATGTGGGGGTAAGGACAGCGTTCATGTAGTGCATTGTGTTGCGCCCCTGAGGCCGCCGTATTGAACGATTGCGACATGGTGGGCCACTTACACTGCGGCCATGGCAAGCCCCAGCACCAACACCATTGCGTTTGATCCCGCACTGTGGCCCAGTGGCACGCTGTGGCAGCCCCGCGCATCGCTATCGGCCTGTTTTCGCGCAAGCATGGTGCGCAATACGCTGGGCGCTGAGCACACGGACACGCAGCGGGTGAACCATTTCCCGGCGTCACCGATGTGCAGCCTGAGCTGGTGGTTCAGCGGCAGCAGCCGGGGTCTGGCAAGTCCTCCAGCCAGCGCGGCTGAAGGTGTTGTCGCTGAGCACACGCCCATGCCAGGGCGGTGGGTGCTGTGCGGACCGCAAACGCAGCCCCTCTCCACCTGGTGCCCCGGGCCGGTTCACTCCATGATGGTGTTGTTCATGCCAGACGCATTGCACGCCCTGACAGGCCTGCAGGTGAGCGATCTGATAGACCGGTTCGTCGATGCCAGCGCAGTCCTGCCACCCGACTGGCTGGCCATGTGCCAGCAGGTGCAGGACGCGCCCGATGATGCGCAACGCATGCACGCGTTGGAGGAGTTTCTGGAGCCACGCTGGCAACGGTGCCGTCCCAGCCAGCCCCTGGCCATGCAGCGCTACTCGGACTGGGTGGCGCATCTGGCGCTACGTGCCGCGGTGTCGGCCCCGGGGCGCAGCCTGCGCCAGTTGGAGCGGCGCATCAAACAATGGTCCGGTTTGCCGCTGCGTGAACTGCGCGTGATGGGGCGTTCCGAAGAAGCCTTTTATGCAACCGCCGCACTGGCCACTCAAACCTCGGCCAAGCTCGATTGGGCGCAGATCGCGGTGGACACGGGCTACTCCGACCAATCCCACATGATCCGCACCACGCGGCGCATCACCGGCTTCACACCGGAGGCGCTGGGCAAGGGCATACAACTGCAGGAGAGTTTCTGGGCGTATAGGCTGTGGATGTGAGGCTCCTGTCGGGACGCGCTGGACATGCAGCCTTCCCACTTGGGTGCCCTGGCGAACAGACGGAGCGTGAGAGCAGAATCACGATGACCCATTTCGGGATAGAAAGCACGGAGTGTTCTCATGACCCCATTGCGAAATCGACTTTTCTCACTCGTCATGATGGCTACCTGCAGCGCCTTTGCGCATGCGCAGACACGCGGCGAACTGCTGTACACCACACACTGCGTGAGCTGTCACTCCACGCAAGTGCACTGGCGTGACAACAAGCAAGCCTTCGACTGGGACAGTCTCAAGCTTCAGGTTCGCCGCTGGCAGGGCAATGCGGGCCTGCAGTGGCGTGAGGCCGACATCACCGAGGTGTCGCGCTACTTGAATGAAACCATCTACCGTTTTCCACCGCCGCCCGAGCGCATGGGACTGGTGGCGCCGCCAAAGTCCAACATGATTCCCACGACACCATGAAACACACAGAACGGCATCGCACACAGCGCATTGGCTGGCTTCGCGCCTCTGTACTCGGAGCCAACGACGGCATTGTCTCCACCGCCAGTCTGCTGGTGGGCGTGGCGGCCGCCAACGCGAGCCAAGCCACGGTGCTGATGACGGGCGTTGCCGCGCTGGTCGCGGGGGCCATGTCGATGGCAGCGGGCGAGTATGTGTCCGTCCATTCGCAGGCTGATACCGAAAAAGCGGACCTCGCGCGCGAGAGTGCCGAGCTGGGCAAAGACCCGGATGCCGAACTGCGTGAGTTGACCGCCATCTATGCCGGCCGCGGCCTATCGCAAGACCTGGCCAACCAGGTTGCCATGCAGTTGACGGCGCACGATGCGTTGGGTGCGCATGCGCGGGACGAGCTGGGAATTTCAGACGCATTCAGCGCCAAACCCCTGCAGGCTGCGCTGGCGTCAGCGGCCAGCTTTGCAGTGGGGGCGGTGCTGCCGCTCGGCGTTGCCGCGCTGGTGCCCGCACACAGCATGACGGTGTGGATAGCCAGTGCGTCACTACTGAGTCTGGCCGCGCTGGGCGTGGTCGCGGCACGGGCCGGTGGCGCAAACGTTTGGGCCAGTGTGTGGCGGGTCACTTTCTGGGGTCTGCTGGCCATGGCCGCTACCGCTGGCGTGGGCAGATTGTTTGGTGCGGCCATTTAGTGTCATGGGTGCGTGCGGCACGGATCGGGGCTCAACCACAACCGATGGAGTGCCCTGACCTTGTGCTAAATCAAGCTTCCGGCCCCATCGTCGCCTAGACTGCGCCGTGTGAACCAGCCAGTTATCGAGGAGTCGAGTGCAATGCCTGCGGTGGACCCCAGCGCCACGGCGCCCGCACGCCCCATCTTCGAGGCCCGCGGCCTGACCAAGGTCTACCAGATGGGCGAGGTGCAGGTGCAGGCCCTGCGGGGCGTGGATCTGGACCTGTACGAGGGCGAATTCGTGGTCCTGCTCGGCCCCTCGGGCAGCGGCATGTCCACGCTGCTCAATATCCTGGGCGGGCTGGACACCCCCACCAGCGGCACGGTGCGCTATGCCGACCATGACCTGAGCCTGCAGGACGATGCGCTGATGACGCAGTACCGGCGTTCGCACGTCGGCTTTGTGTTCCAGTTCTATAACCTCATCCCTAGCCTGACGGCCCGCGAAAACGTGGCCCTGGTGACCGAGATTGCCGAGAACCCGATGACACCGGAAGAAGCCCTGGCGCGCGTGGGCCTGGCCGAGCGCATGGACCACTTTCCGGCGCAGATGTCCGGCGGTGAGCAGCAGCGGGTGGCCATTGCACGGGCGGTGGCCAAGCGCCCCCAGGTCCTCCTGTGTGACGAGCCCACCGGTGCGCTCGACGCCCAGACCGGTGTGCTGGTGCTGGACGTGATTGCGCGCGTCAACCAGGAGCTGGGCACCACCACGGTGGTCATCACCCACAACGCGGTGATTGCGGCCATGGCGGACCGCGTGCTGTACTTTGGCGATGGCCTGGTGGTGCGCTCCGAGCGCAATGCCCACAAAAAGGCGGCTACGGAGCTGAGCTGGTGAAGGCGCTGGACCGCAAACTGCTGCGCGACCTGTGGCAAATGAAGAGCCAGGCGCTGGCGATTGCGCTGGTGGTGATGTGCGGCGTTGGCACCTACATCATGTTCCTGGCCACGCTGGGCGCGCTGCGCACGACGCAGGACACCTATTACCGCGACTACCGTTTTGCCGAGGTGTTTGCCAGCCTCAAGCGCGCACCGCAGGCGCTGCAATTGCGTTTGCAGGGCATACCCGGTGTGGACCAGGTGGAAACGCGGGTGGTCGCCCAGGTGCGGCTGGACATGCCCAATTTCTCCGAGCCGGTCTCGGCTCTGATGGTGTCGGTCTCGGACCAGGGTCGCCACGGGCTCAACGCGCTGCACCTGCGCACCGGCCGCCTGCCACTGGCCGGGCGTGCCGACGAGGTGGTGGCCAGTGCGTCGTTTGCGCTGGCCCACAGTCTGCAACTGGGGAACAGCTTCCATGCCATCCTCAATGGGCGACGCCAGGCCCTGACCCTGGTGGGCACGGCGCTGTCGCCGGAGTTCATCCAGCAGATGCGCCCGGGCTCGGTGTTTCCCGATTTCAAGCGCTTTGGTGTGATGTGGATGGGCCGGCGCGCGCTGGGCCAGGCCTACGACATGGAGGGCGCCTTCAACGACATGGCCATGAGCCTGCAGCCGGGTGCCGACCCCCAGGCCGTGATCGACCGCGTCGATGCACTGCTCAAGCCCTACGGCGGTCTGGGCAGCTATGCCCGCAAGGACCAGCTCTCGCACCGATTCCTGAGCCAGGAGCTGGATCAGCTTGGCACGCTGGCCAGCCTGTTCCCGGTGATGTTCATGGGGGTGGCGGTGTTTCTGCTCAATGTGGTGATCGGGCGGCTGGTGGCCATGCAGCGCGAGCAGGTCGCCACGCTCAAGGCCTTTGGCTACAGCAACCTGGCCGTGCTCTGGCACTACCTGCGCATGGTCTCGGTGATTGTGGGGCTGGGCATAGTGGGTGGCACCGCGCTGGGCCTGTGGCTGGGCCGGGCCTTGTCCCACATCTACACGGAGTTCTACCACTTCCCCTACCTGCTGTTCAACCTGCAAGTGCAAACGGTGGTCGAGGCCGCACTGGCCAGTCTGCTGGCTGCGGGCGCGGGCACGGCGCTGGCTGTCTGGCGTGCCGCCAGCCTGCGGCCGGCCCAGGCCATGCGCCCGGAGCCACCGGCACGCTACCGCGAAACGTGGATCGAGCAGTGGGGCCTCAAGCGCTACCTGTCGCAACCCACGCGCATGATCATCCGCAACATCCAGCGCCAGTCCTTCAAAGCCGCGCTCACGGTGCTGGGCATCTCCATGGCCTGCGGCATGATCCTGACGGGTTTGTTCCAGCGCGACACGGTCAGCTACATGGTCAACATACAGTTCGGCATGGCCCAGCGCGAGGATCTGTCGGTCACCTTCATTGACCCCACCAGCGCCCGCGCCCGCTTCGATTTGATGGGCCTGCCCGGTGTGCAGCATGTGGAGGTGTTTCGTGCGGTGCCCGTGCGCCTGCGCAACGGGCCCAACAGCTACCGCACCGGCATCCGCGGTGTGGAGCCGCTCGGCGACATCTCCCGCCTGCTCGATGCCGACCTGCGCCCGGTGGTCCTGCCTACCGAGGGCATTCTGCTGACCGACTACCTGGCCCAGCTACTGGATGTGCGCGTGGGCGACCGCTTGACCGTGGAGGTGTTGGAGGGCAACCGGCCCGTGCGCGAGGTGACGGTGGCTGCGCTGGTGCGCGAATACCTGGGCGTGTCGGGCTATATGCATCTGGATGCGCTGAACCAGTTCATGCAGGAGGGGCCGACCATTTCTGGCGCCTACCTGAGTGTGGACCCGGTGCAGATGGCTGCGCTGTATGCGCGCCTGAAAGACATGCCGCGCGTGGCCGGTCTGGCCGAGCGCCGGCAGGAGATCCGAAATTTCAACCGGGTGATGGAGGAGACCATGCTGTTCTTCACCTACGTGGCCACCATTTTTGCCGTCATCATTGCCTTTGGCGTCATCTACAACAGCGCCCGCATCGCCCTGACCGAGCGTGGGCGTGAACTGGCCAGCCTGCGGGTGCTGGGTTTCACGCGCGGGGAAATTTCCTACATCCTGCTGGGGGAGCTGGCACTGCTGGCGCTGCTGGCCATCCCGCTGGGTTTGTGGCTGGGCGAGGGCATGTGCTACTACATTGCCCGAACCATGCAGAACGATTTGTTTCGTGTGCCGGTGGTGCTGGAACCGCGGACCTACGCCTTTGCCTGCGTGGTGGTCGTGGCCTCGGCGCTGCTGTCCGGGCTGGCGGTGCGCCGCCGTCTGGATCAACTGGATTTGATTGCCGTCCTGAAGGCGGCGGAGTAATGCTATGACTATTTCTGTGCAATGGCGTCGCCGCACGGTGCTGGGCCTGGTGCTGGTAGCGGGGGCCGCCGCGCTGATCTGGGGGCTGCGTCCGCAGCCCATTGCGGTCGATCTGGGTACCGCCAGCCGCGGCGCCCTGCGTGTCACCCTGGAGCAGGAGGGCCGCACCCGCGTACTGGACCGCTACGTGGTGGCCTCGCCGGTGACCGGCCATGCGCGGCGCATCCCGCTGGAGGTGGGGCAGGCCGTGGCCCGGGGTGCCACCGTGGCCGAGCTGGAACCCCTGCGCGCCGACACGCTCGACCCACGCCGCCAGGCCGAGGCGGCGGCCCGCATTGCCGCCGCAGGGTCGGCCCTGAGCGGCGCTGAGCAGCGTGCTAGTGCCGCCGCCAGTGCGGCCGAGCTGGCGCAGGCCGAGCTGCTTCGCGTGCGCGCGCTGCGCCTGCAGGGCCACGTCAGCCCCGCCGCCGAAGACCGCGCCGCCAGTGACGCCCAGCGCAGTGGCGCGGAGCAGCGCGCGGCCCAGTTTGCGGTGGCCGCCGCGCGCCACGAACTGGAGGCGGCCCGTACCCTGCTGCAGTACGCCGGCAAACCCAGCGGCGCCGGGCTGGTGACGGTGCGCGCACCGGTGGCCGGCAAGGTGCTCAAGATCGCCCATAAAAGCGAGGGCAGCGTGACCAGCGGTCAGCCACTGGTCGAGATCGGCGACCCCGGCGCGCTGGAGGTCGAGGTGGACCTTCTGTCCGCCGACGCCGTGCGCATTCCACCCGGAACACGGGTCGTGTTCGAGCGCTGGGGCGGCGAGGGCACGCTGGAAGGCGTGGTGCGCGTGGTCGAGCCGGCTGGCTTTACCAAGGTCTCGGCCCTGGGGGTGGAGGAACAGCGCGTGTGGGTGATCGTCGCCTTCACGTCGCCAGCCAGCCAGTGGCAGCGGCTGGGGGATGGTTACCGCGTCGAGGCCAGCTTCATCCTGTGGGAGGGTAAGGACATCCTGCAGATTCCGGCCAGCGCGGTGTTTCGCGATGGTGAGGGCTGGGCCGTCTTTGCGATGGAGCAGGGCCGTGCCGTCAAGCGCAGTGTGCAGGTGGGTCAACGCACCGGCTTACACGCCCAGATCACGTCCGGTCTGCAGGCCGGGGACAGCGTCATCAGCCACCCGGATGACCGCGTGCGCGACGGGGTGCGCGTGGTGGCACGCTAGCGCGGGACAAAAGGTTCGGATCCAATTGGCCTCTAGCCCTCGTGAAATAAACTCAGTACGCTACTAAATATGTAGCGTGCCGCTAACTCACTTCTGTCGCTCATCTGTGGGCATAGCGGCCGGGTCCATCCACATCGCGCCCCAGATATGGCCATCGGGGTCTGCCATGTCGCGGCCGTACATAAAGCCGTGTTCCTGCGGCGGATTGATGTCGCCGGTTCCGCCGTTGGCGGCGGCGGCCGCATTCATGGCGTCGACTGCTTCCCGGCTCTCACAGGAGAGGTTGAGCGCCACTTCGCTGGAGGTTGACGGTGGGATGGGTCGGGTGGTAAAGGTCTGCCATTTGGCGTGAGTGAGCAGCATGACGCTGATGGCCTCGCTCCAGACCATGCACGCAGCCGACTCATCAGTGAACTGGGGATTTTTCGCAAAGCCCAGGGCCGTGTAAAAGGCCACGGATGCGTCGAGATTGGTTACCGGCAGGCTGATGAAGATCGTCTTGGTCATGGTTGCTCTCCAACATCCAGCTCCCGCACCGGTCGCACTTCGATGCTGCCGTATTGCACCGGCGGGATTTTCGTCGCCAGGCGAATGGCTTCGTTCAGGTCATTGGCTTCCAGCAGGTAGAAGCCCGCCAGTTGTTCTTTGGTTTCGGCAAAGGGGCCATCCGTCATGGACAGCTGGCCGTTGCGCACCCGCAGCGTGGTGGCAGTTTCCACCGGGTGCAGGGGTTCGGCGGCCAGCAGATGCCCGCTCGTCTGCAGGCCCTTCGCGGCTTCGAAACACACCGCGTCGGGGCAGGCGCTCCACTTTTCCTTGGAGAGGTAGACCAGGCAGAGGTACTTCATGGCAACTTCCTTTCTTCTTTCGTTACTGCGCAGCCACCGCTTCCACCTGGATGCGCAATGCGACATCCATGTTGAAGCCATAGTCCTTGCCTGCAGACAGGCCGAAGGCGTCACGGTTGAAACTGCCACTGGCGTCCGCCCCACACAGCTCGCGTTTGAGCATCGGATGGGGCACACACTTGAAACGGTGGATGCTGAGGGTGACCGGGTGGGTCTGGCCATTGAGCGTCAGCGCACCGCTCAGCTGCGTCGGGTTGCCGTCCACAAACTTTTCCAGGCTGCCTTTGTAGGTGGCGCGGGGTGACTTCTTGACGTTGAAGAAGTCTTTGCCCTTGGCCCAGGTGTTCAGCGCGGGAAGCCCGAAGTCGATGGAAGCCAGATCGATGACGATATCCACCGTGCCGGTTCCGGCGGCCCTGTCCAGCACCACGGTCCCCGAGTTCTTGTTCATCTTGCCCCGCCAGACCGAGACACCCATGTGGTCGGCCTCAAAGCTGGGGTAGGTGTGGGTGGGGTCTATGGTGTAGCGGACGGGTGCGGCCATTGCACAGGCGGATGCCAGGGCCAGTGTGGTGCACAGGGTTTTCAGAGGGAGCTGGATCATTTGGATGCCTCCACGTGCTGGGCAAACTTGTTCAGAATGGATTGCCAGCCGAACCGCTGCTGCTCCACCGGGTGTTCGCTCTCTGCATCAAAGGTGGAACGCACGGTCACGCCATCGGCGCCCTGTAGGAATTCGACGGTTCC
>JAUSNJ010000066.1 GCA_030645355.1 Rhodoferax sp.
ACCACAAGAATGGGCTTCAGACCCAGGGCCAGTGCCTTCTTGGTCACAAAGCGGGTTTGGGGCATGGGCCCTTCTTGCGCGTCGATCAGCAGCACCACGCCGTCCACCATGGACAGGGCACGTTCCACTTCGCCACCAAAGTCCGCGTGTCCGGGGGTGTCGACGATGTTGATGTGCGTGCCTTCCCAGGTCACGGCGCAGTTCTTTGCCAGAATCGTGATGCCACGCTCTTTTTCAATCGCATTGTTGTCCATCACGGTGTCGACGATTTTTTCGTGCTGGGCAAAGGTGCCGGACTGGCGCAACAATTGGTCGACCATGGTGGTCTTGCCATGGTCGACGTGGGCGATGATCGCGATATTGCGGATTTGGTTATTGCTCATGGTTCACTTTCTCTCTTGAATCTGTTGTGCCAGACGCCTGGGGCGCGCCAGCGGGTTCCTGGTTTCCTGCTTGCTGGGTTTGAGACTGTGCAATCTCAAGCGGGCTCAGCAAGCGCCCCGGTATCAACTCTCCGGCCGTGGTATGGGCCGTGCCCAGCAAAGCATGGGGTTGTGTGCCATACACCGCCACCATGCCCTGATCAGGCCAACTTCCTCTACGCCGCACGCCGCTTAAAAAGCGTCCTGCATTCTCGCTGTCCAGCGTGACAGTTGTGTGGTTGGGCAACAAGGCCTCCACTGGCAACAGGCACGCCAGCCTTTGTTCTTCTGTCATGGCCTCCAGCGCCTCCAGTGTCACGCACTGCGCCACCGTGAAGTCCCCGGTGGCCGTGCGCCGCAGCCGCGTGAGGTGGGCACCGCAACCCAGTGCCTCGCCAATATCCTCGCCCAGCGTTCGGATATAGGTTCCCTTGCTGCATTTTACTATCATATTGATAGCTGCCTGACCTGCATCGACGAGGGCTAGCGCCACATCCAGCTTATGAATCGTTACGCTGCGCGCTTCACGCTCGATCTCGATACCGGCCCGCGCATACTCGTACAAAGCCTTGCCGTCCTTCTTCAACGCACTGTGCATAGGCGGTGTTTGCCGAATCGGTCCGGTAAACGCCGGAACCACCCGGTCAATATCTGCAGCGGTCACTGCAACCGGCCGCACCGCAATCACATCACCTTCCGCGTCGCCGGTGCTGGTCTTTGTTCCCAACAACGCCGTCGCGGCATATTCCTTGTCAGCATCGAGCTGCAACTGGCTGAACTTGGTGGCAGCACCAAAGCACAACGGCAGCACGCCGGTAGCCAGCGGATCCAGCGTGCCGGTGTGACCTGCCTTCTCCGCGCGTAACAGCCATTTCACTTTCTGCAGTGCGTCATTGCTGGACCAGCCCAATGGCTTGTCTAACAGCAGCACCCCATGCACGGGGCGCCTGGCAATCCGAATGCGCTGACCCCCACGCTCTTTCACTGCGTACAAATCGCTGCCCCCCAAGGGGGCCTTCGCACCTTGGGGCGGCCCGGCGGTACTCATGGCTATTCTGTAGGCTCGTTCTTGGAACGCGAGGCTACGGCCTGCGCGATCAGGGCATTCATGTCTGCCGCACGCTCCGTGGTACGGTCAAAGTGGAAGTGCAACGTGGGTACGGTATGGATGTGCAGGCGTTTGAACAAGCCGGCGCGCAAAAAACCTGCCGCCTGGTTCAACCCTTCTGCACACGCCACCGGGTCCCCGGCCAACAAACTGAAAAACACCTTGGCGTGCGCGTAGTCCGGCGTCACTTCCACCGCCTGGATCGTCACCATGCCGACACGCGGGTCTTTCAACTCGCGCGCGATCAACTCGGTCAGATCCCGCTGGATCTGATCGGCGACGCGGAAACCGCGGTGGGGTGTGGAAGACTTCTTGCGCGCCATCGGGGTCTATGGTTTACAGCGTACGGGCGATTTCGCGGATTTCATAGAACTCCAGCGCATCACCTTCCTGGATGTCGTTGTAGTTCTTGATGGTCAAGCCGCACTCGAAGTTCTCCTTGACTTCCTTGGCATCGTCCTTGAAACGCTTGAGCGAATCCAGCTCGCCGGTGTAGATGACCATGTTGCCGCGCAGCAGGCGCAGCTTGGCGGTGCGGCGCACCACACCCGAGGTCACCATACAACCCGCAATCGAACCGATCTTGGACACCTTGAGCACCTGGCGGATCTCGGCGGTGCCGATGACTTCTTCCTTCTTGTCTGGCGTCAGCATGCCCGACATGGCCAGCTTGAGGTCATCCACGGCGTCGTAAATGATGTCGTAGTAGCGGATATCCACGCCGTTGTTCTCGGCCAGCTTGCGCGCACCGGCATCGGCTCGGGTGTTGAACCCGATGATGACGGCCTTGGCGGCAATCGCCAGGTTGACATCGGACTCGCTGATGGCGCCCACCGCGGTGTACACCATTTGCACCTTGACTTCGTCGGTAGACAGCTTGAGCAGCGATTGCGCCAATGCTTCCTGCGAACCCTGTACGTCGGCCTTGACGATGATGGGCACCATCTTGACCTCGCCAGCGGAAATGTCCGTGAACATGTTTTCCAACTTGGCGGCCTGTTGCTTGGCCAGCTTGGTGTTGCGGAACTTGCCGGCACGGTAGGTGGCGATTTCACGGGCCCGGCGCTCATCGGCCAGAATCATGAATTCGTCACCAGCCTGTGGCACTTCGGTCAGACCCTGGATCTCCACGGGAATCGACGGGCCAGCCGTTTTGATCGTCTTGCCATTTTCGTCCAGCATGGCACGCACGCGGCCATAGGTCTGGCCAGCCAGCACCACGTCACCGGTCTTGAGCGTGCCAGACTGCACCAGAATGGTGGCAACCGGACCGCGACCCTTGTCCAGGCGGGCTTCAATCACCAGGCCCTTGGCCATGGCATCGACGGGCGCCTTGAGCTCCAGCACTTCGGCCTGCAACAGCACTTGTTCGAGCAGTTCATCAATGCCCTGGCCCGTTTTGGCAGACACGGAAACGAAGGGCGAACTACCACCGAATTCTTCAGGAATCACCTCTTCCACCACCAGCTCGTTCTTCACGCGCTCGGGATTGGCGTCGGGCTTGTCGATCTTGTTAATGGCCACGACGATGGGAACACCAGCCGCCTTGGCGTGCTTGATGGCTTCCTTGGTTTGCGGCATCACGCCGTCGTCCGCAGCCACCACCAGAATCACGATGTCGGTCGCATTGGCGCCACGGGCACGCATGGCCGAGAAAGCCTCGTGACCGGGGGTATCCAGGAAGGACACCACGCCGCGTGGTGTTTCCACATGGTAGGCACCAATGTGTTGGGTAATGCCACCGGCTTCGCCAGACGCAACTTTGGCGCGGCGGATGTAATCCAGCAAGGATGTTTTACCGTGGTCAACGTGGCCCATGACGGTCACGACAGGTGCGCGCGGCAGTGCTTCGGCGTGCTGTTGTTGGACCTCGTCATCGGTGAAGGCTTCGGCGTCGTCCAGCGCCGCCACAACGGCCTTGTGGCCCATTTCTTCCACCACGATCATGGCGGTGTCCTGGTCCAGGGGCTGGTTGATGGTGACCATCTGGCCCAGCTTCATCAAATGCTTGATAACTTCGGATGCCTTGACCGCCATCTTGTGGGCCAGTTCTGCCACGGTGATGGTTTCGGGTACATGCACCTCCATCACGCGCGCCTCGACGGGCGCTGCAGCGGTTTGGTGATGGTCGCGATCTCGGTCGTTGCTGCCACGGCGGCCACGCGGACCCGCACGCCAATTGGTGGCACGACCCGCACCTGCGCCGGTATCGCCGCGTGTGGGGATGGCTTTCTTTTTGGCAGGATCACCCGCCCAGCTGCTTGAGAGCTTGGCGGACTTGACTTCTTTGCCCGAACCCGGCGCGGCATTGACAGCGCCACCAGCAGCGGGCTTGGCAGGTTTGGCCACAACACTTCCTGCCGCGGGCTTGTGCAACGTGCCTTTCATGCCAGCTTTGGCGTCGGCCGCTGCCGGGGCTTTGGGTGCCTCGGGCTTGTGGGCCACCAGAACACGTTTTGGGGCCGACATCATGGAACGAATAGCGGCGGCCTCGGCCTCCGCCTTGCGACGGCGATCTCCCAGGTCAACGGCTTTCGCGACTTCCTCGTCCGCCAGGGCCTTGGACGCGGCGGCGGCGGCCACAGACTTTTCGCGCGCCAAAGTAGCTGACTTGGCTGCGTCGTCGAGGTTAGCTTGTACCTGGGCGGCAGCGACATCGGCGGCGACCTCGCCGGTGGCCTTCTGGGACGATTCAGATTCCTTACGGGCCACGGCTTCGGCAGCCAGCTTCTCCGCCGCTTCACGGGCGCGTGTTTCCTGCTCTTCGCGGTCCCGGCGACGCTGCGCCAGCTCTTCTTCCTGTCGACGAATCAACTCGGCCTGGCGCCGGGCTTCCTCTTCGCGGCGGGCCAGCTCGGCATTGTCAATCAGGGGAGCTGCCGGCGCGGGAGCCTCAGCCTCGTGCTCAACAGCTTCTGGAACGCCCACAACATCGTCATCGCGCCGAACAAAAGTTCGCTTTTTGCGAACTTCCACCTGAATCGTGCGCGCCTTGCCCGTCGCATCCGCCTGTTTGATCTCGGTGGTCTGCTTCTTGACCAGCGTAATCTTCTTGCGATCAGGGCTGGCGGTGCCATGCGCAGTCTGCAGAAAGTTCAACAAGCTGTGCTTGTCGGAGTCCGTCAGGACATCGGAGGCCGCCGATTTGGCGACCCCGGCCGACTTCAGCTGTTCAAGCAGCGTGTCAGTGGATTTTTTGAGTTCATTTGCAAACTCGGCGACGGTCGTACTGGACATTTGTGGTGAAACCTTTGGCGTCGGCCCAACCACCACAAGGGTAGTTGTTGGCCTTTACTGAAATTCTATTTACATAACCATTACTCTTGAGAAGCGGCTTCATCGGTAAACCAATGTTCGCGCGCTTTCATGATCAGGGTCTTGGCTTCGTCTTCGGACTGGCCAGTAATATCGGTGAGCTCATCGACGGCCAGATCGGCCAGGTCGTCGAGCGTGTGCACGCCACCGTCGGCCAACTTGCCGATCAGTTCAGGCGTCAAGCCTTCCAGGTCACGTAAATCCTGCGAGACTTCTTCCACGCTTTCTTCGTGCGCAATTTCCATCGTCAGCAAGGCGTTCTTGGCACGGGTGCGCAGCTCGGTAACCGTCTCCTCGTCAAAGGCCTCGATCTCCAGCATTTCCTGCAACGGCACATAGGCCACTTCTTCCAGGCTGGTGAAGCCCTCGGAAATCAGGATGTCGGCGATTTCTTCGTCCACATCGAGCTTTTCCATGAACAGCTTGCGGCCCTGGTCAGTTTCGCTGGCCTGCTTCTGGGCAGACTCCGCAGCATCCAGAATGTTAATGCGCCAGCCGGTCAGCTCGGACGCCAGACGCACGTTCTGGCCGCCACGGCCAATCGCGATGGCGAGGTTTTCTTCGTCAACCACCACGTCCATCGCATGGCGCTCTTCGTCGACCACGATGCTGGACACATTGGCCGGGGCCAAAGCGCCAATCACAAACTGGGCAGGGTCTTCGCTCCACAGAACGATGTCGACACGTTCGCCGGCCAGCTCATTGGTCACACCATTGACACGGGTACCACGCACGCCAACGCAGGTGCCAATTGGATCGACGCGCTTGTCGTGCGACAGCACGGCGATCTTGGCGCGCGAACCGGGGTCACGGGCGCAGGACTTGATCTCCAGCAGGCCTTGTTCGATTTCGGGCACTTCCTGGCGAAACAGCTCGATCATGAATTCGGGCGCCGAGCGGGACAACACGATGGGTGCGCCACGCAGCGTCAGGTCCACTTCCATGATCATGGCGCGGACACGGTCACCAGTGCGCAAGTTTTCCTTGGGGATCATCTCACTGCGGCGCAGGCGGCCTTCGACGCGGCCACTCTCCACAATCAGATCACCCTTGTCCATGCGCTTGACGGTGCCGACAAAGATTTTCTCGCCGCGCGACATGAAATCGTTGAGCAGCATTTCACGCTCGGCGTCACGGATCTTTTGCAAGATGACCTGCTTGGCCGCCATGGCACCAATACGGCCAATCGGCACGGAGGGCACGGACTCTTCGATGTGCTCGTCCACCTCGATGTCGGGAATCTGCTCTTTGGCTTCAAACAGCAGAATTTCCTGATCCGGCAATTGCAGGCCCGCCTCATCGGGGACAACATGCCAGCGGCGGAAGGTTTCGTAGTTGCCACTATCGCGGTCCAGGGCGACGCGGATATCCACGTCGCCGGGATACAGCTTCTTGGTCGCTTGGGCCAGGGCTGCCTCTACGGCTCCCAACACCACATCACGCTCCACGTTCTTCTCACGTGAGATTGCCTCTACCAGCATCAACAGTTCGCGATTCATGCCATGACTCTCCTGAACACTCGATTTAACCAATACAAAATTTGAAATCCACAGATGCAGACCATGGAAGATCTGCCACTACTCACTTATTCTGTGTCACCGCCCACGTCGCCAGCCAACCCGCGGCCCTTGAAACTCACAATCGGCGCCAGCCGCGATTCGCGCAGCTCATCCAACGTAAAACCCAAGGCCTGCAACGGCGGTGGAACACGCTTCTTGCTAACCTTTTGGCCCGGCTTGACCGGCGGCGCATCGCTCCAGACAATTTGCCAACCCACCGCCCCGTCGGCAGCCAAGACCTTTTCCAGCGTGCCCCTGAATTTCTTGCGACTGGCATGCACCTGCCCATCCGCGGCAGCCCCCATCGGGGCTTTGAGCGTGATGTCGATCACGCGACCGACAAAACGTTCGAAATCTTTCGCGTGCCGCAAGGGACGGTCGATGCCAGGCGAAGAAATCTCCAGTCGCTTGTACTCAATACCATCCACCTCCAGCGCAAACTGCAACTGGCGATTGACCTTTTCGCAATCCTCGACATTGATGAACTGCTCTGTCGCCACCGCACCCTCTGCGGGCTGCATCCATGGCAGATCGATTGTGATGCGCAACAGGCCACCGGCGGAGCGCTCAATCTCCACCAGGTCATATCCCAGACCGCTTACGGTTTGTTCAACAATGTCCTGCAATGCCACGTCTCATTTGCCCATTCAAAAACAATCGCCCAAAAAAAACGGGCGGTAATTACCCGCCCGTTTGGTCGTGAGCCCGAATTATACCTCAAAAACGTGCTAAGTGCCTTGATTCGTAAGGAGTTATTGACCAAATGTCAACAAATGACCCGGCGTTAGCACTTTCTTTGAGGACAGCTTCGTCTGTCGATGTCCGCCGCAGTGACTTTCGCATGCGACAATTCTGCCCAAAGCAAGGGCTATTTACACACATACGCAATGGGATTTTTAGCAGGCAAGAGATTATTGATAACTGGCGTTTTGTCGAATCGTTCCATCGCTTATGGCATTGCAAAAGCTTGCCACGCACAAGGGGCCGAACTGGCATTTAGCTATGTCGGGGAACGCTTCAAGGAGCGCATCACGGAATTTGCGGCCGACTTCAACTCCGACTTGATTTTTGACTGTGACGTCGGCAGCGACGAACAGATCATCAAGCTGTTTACCGATCTTGCCACCTACTGGCCCCAATTCGACGGCTTTGTACACAGCATCGGTTTCGCCCCCCGAGAGGCCATTGCGGGAAATTTCATGGATGGTTTGAGCCGCGAGAATTACCGCATTGCGCACGACATCAGCGCCTACAGCTTTCCCGCAATGGCAAAGGCCGCTCTGCCCTATTTGAACGACAAGTCGGCGCTTTTGACACTGACGTATCTAGGTGCAGAACGCATTATTCCCAACTACAACACCATGGGTTTGGCCAAAGCCTCACTGGAAGCTTCTGTGCGCTATCTCGCTGAAGCTGTCGGTCATATGCCGGATGGCCGCAGCATCCGCGTCAATGGCATCAGCGCTGGCCCCATCAAAACACTGGCAGCCAGCGGAATCAAGGACTTTGGCAAACTTCTGAACTGTGTCGCAGCGGCAGCCCCAACTCGGCGCAACGTGACGATTGATGAGGTTGGCAATGTTGCTGCATTCATGCTGAGTGACCTGGCCAGCGGCATTACCGCCGAAGTCACCCATGTCGATGGCGGACACAGCAAGACCATGGGAGCAGTACCATCGGACTAATATGGCCTGACGTTTCGTGCTCCAGAAGTGCGCCCTCAGGGGCGTTTTTTCTTGCTCCTCGCATCGGCGACGAACTGAAGTGATTTTGCGCTCGCCGAAAAGTAATAATATGAATATGAAAACACCGATCCCTTTGCAACAACTTCCCCAGAAAACTATTTTTCGCGCCGGCGATGTATTCGTATTGTTCGGCGAACTCTTTGGACGGGGCTATGCCAATGGCCTGGTCAATGAAGCCCGTCAAGCCGGAATGCACATCGTTGGAATCACCGTAGGCCGCCGTGACGCCAACAACGCTCTTCGCCCCTTGAACGCCGAGGAACTGGCGGCCGCAGAACAGAACCTTGGCGGCAAAATCATCAACATTCCGCTCATGGCGGGTTTTGACATGGATTCGCCGGCGGGTGAGCCGACTCCCACCGACTTGCTTTCCAGCCTGACGCTGAAGTCCTGGACCGAAGAAAAGCTCGACTGGGCACACATTGAAAAATGCCAGCAAATTGGCATTGCGCGATTCGCGAGTTCCCTGGCGCAAGTGATGACCGCACTAGACGGAATGATCCCGACAGGCCGCAATGTTTTCTTCGCCCACACCATGGCGGGGGGAATTCCCAAGGCAAAGGTCTTCCTGGCTATTGCCAACCGCGTCTACAAGGGGCGTGGAGAGCGCTACATGTCATCGCAAACCTTGCTCGACAGCGATCTGGGAAAACTGATCCTGAAGAATTTTGATGAAGTGTCCGCCAACACGTTCGAGCACCTCATCAACGCCAGTGCGTCCATCAGAGCCCGTGTGGAAGCCGGCGGCGGCCAGGTGCGGTACTCGGCTTATGGCTACCACGGCACCGAAATCCTCATTGGCGAGGAATATGTATGGCAGACCTACACCAATTACACACAGGGCATGGCAAAGATGCGACTCGAACGCATCGCCGAAGCGGCGTGGAGCAAGGGTATCAAGGCAACTGTCTACAACTGCCCGGAAATCAGGACGAATTCATCCGATATTTTTGCTGGCGTTGAATTACCCCTGATTCCCCTGCTCAATGCGCTCAAGAAAGAGAATGGCGGCGCCTGGGCCGAAGCGCAATGGCAGGCCTGCCGAGCGCTCCTGGCTGATGGAGTCACACTGGAGAACGTTCTTCAAAAGGTTCTGGAATTTCAGACCAGCGACGTCATGCGGCCATTCCGCAATTTTGCAGCCTGGCCCATGCCCAACAGCCAAGCACAGGCAGACCTGACCATTGGCACCTCGGATGAGGTTCAAAAAATGCACAGGGACAGCAAGGCGCTCGTTACGGACCTGCTGAGTGCGTTGGTGATCGAGGCCACCGGTCCGCTGATGTTCCGGGAGTCGTCAGCACCGACAGGGCCGGTGCTGTGGCTCAATCACGACATCATCGCCCGTCAGCTGAATCTGCTGCACCCCTGAGCTCTGCGGCTTTCCCTTGGAGCAACTTCGATCCGCCGATTACGCCTTCACACAGTCGGCGTAATAACGCTTGACGCCATCGGGTCCCGTTTCCTCGACCAGTCCGTGGATATCGGTTTCAAACCCCGGGCATTTGGTATTGAACTCGCGTGAAAATTTGAGGTAATCCACGATCTTCTTGTTGAACACCTCTCCGGGAATCAGCAAGGGAATTCCGGGTGGGTACGGCGTGACCAGACCCACGGTAATGCGCCCTTCCAGCTGGTCTATCTCCACCCGTTCCGTCTGGCGCAAGGCGATGTGTGCATAGGCATCACTGGGCTTCATGGCGGGCGTCAAATCGCTCAGGTACATGTCCGTGGTCAACCGCGCGATATCGTACTTGGCGTACAGGGCGTGCACAAACTGGCAGAGGTCGGCCAAGCCCATCTGCTCATACTTGGGATACTTCTGACAGAACTCGGGCAGGATGCGCCACATTGGCTGGTTCTTGTCGTAGTCGTCCTTGAATTGCTGCAGGGCCGTCAACATGCTGTTCCAGCGGCCCTTGGTAATACCAATCGTGAACATGATGAAGAAGCTGTATAGGCCGGTCTTCTCCACCACCACCCCGTGTTCGGCCAAGAACTTGGTCACGATGCTGGCCGGAATACCGGTCTTGGCAAACTTACCATTCAAATCCATGCCGGGCGTGACCACCGTGGACTTGATCGGGTCCAGCATGTTGAAACCGGTTGCCATCTTGCCAAAGCCATGCCAGTTCACCCCGGCCTTGGCATTCTTGGATTCACCCTTGATGATCCAGTCGTCGGAGCGGCCTATGCCTTCGTCGGCCAGTTTGTCCGGGCCCCAAACCTTGAACCACCAGTCCTTGCCATATTCCTCGTCGACCTTGCGCATGGCACGGCGAAAGTCCAGCGCTTCAGCAATGCTCTCCTCGACCAGGGCGGTGCCACCGGGTGGCTCCATCATGGCGGCGGCCACGTCGCAGCTGGCAATGATGCTGTACTGCGGCGAGGTTGAGGTGTGCATCAGATAGGCTTCGTTGAACAGGTGCTTATCGAGCTTCACCGTTTGGGAGTCCTGCACCAGTACCTGGCTGGCCTGGCTAATGCCAGCCAGCAGTTTATGAATCGAATGCGTGGCGTACACCATGGCATGCTTGGGCCGCGTGCGCCGTTTGCCCATGGCGTGGTAGGAGCCATAAAACGGATGGAAGGCGGCGTGCGGTAGCCAGGCCTCGTCAAAATGCAGGTTCTCGACGTAGCCGTCCAGCATTTTCTTGATGGTCTCGGTGTTGTACAACACCCCGTCATAGGTCGACTGCGTGATGGTCAGCACGCGCGGCTTGACGGTTTTGGCATCCACGCCCTGGAGCAAGGGGTTCGCGCGGATTTTGGCCTGAATGGCCGCGGGTTCAAACTCCTCTTTTGGAATCGGTCCGATGATGCCAAAGTGGTTGCGCGTGGGCTTCAAAAAGACCGGAATGGAGCCGGTCATGATGATGGAGTGCAGGATGGACTTGTGGCAGTTGCGGTCCACGACCACCACATCGCCCGGCGCCACCGTGTGGTGCCAGACCATCTTGTTGCTGGTGCTGGTGCCGTTGGTCACAAAGAAGCAATGGTCCGCGTTGAAAATGCGCGCCGCATTGCGCTCGGAAGCGCCCACTGGACCGTCATGATCCAGCAGTTGCCCCAGTTCCTCCACCGCATTGCAGACGTCGGCCCGCAGCATGTTTTCGCCAAAAAACTGGTGGAACATTTGCCCTACAGGGCTCTTCAGAAACGCGACTCCGCCAGAGTGCCCCGGGCAATGCCACGAATAGGATCCATCTTCCGCGTAATCCAGCAAGGCCTTGAAGAACGGCGGCTGCACGCCTTCCAGATAGCTCTTGGCCTCACGCAGAATGTGGCGCGCCACAAACTCGGGGGTGTCCTCAAACATATGGATGAATCCGTGCAATTCACGCAGGATGTCGTTCGGGATGTGGCGCGAGGTCTTGGTCTCCCCGTACACATAGATAGGAACATCCAGATTCTTGCGGCGCACTTCCTCGATGAAGTGGCGCAAATTGAGAACCGCAGGGTCCAGATCCGGGCCGGGCGTGAACTCCTCGTCGTCGATCGACAGAATGAACGCACTGGCACGGCTCT
>JAUSNJ010000071.1 GCA_030645355.1 Rhodoferax sp.
GGTGCGGGGGGTGACGACATTGAGCTTCGCGACAAGGAACCCCCCGTACCCCTGTCTTCGGCCCCCGCCACCTCAGAAGCCGAAGCCAAGACCCTGAAGCTGCTGTTAGAGGAGGTCTGCACAAGGCTGAAGTATTTGTGCGACGTAGGCATAGGCTCCCTGACTCTTGACCGCCAGAGCCGAACCCTGAGCGGTGGCGAAGTGCAGCGCATCAACCTCACCACCGCCCTGGGCACCTCCCTGGTCAACACACTCTTCGTGCTGGACGAACCCAGCATCGGCCTGCACCCCCGCGATATGCACCGCATCATCGTCGCCATGCAGCGCCTGCGCGACGCCGGCAACACGCTGGTGGTGGTGGAGCACGACCCGGCCGTGATGATGGCGGCTGACCGCATGATCGACATGGGTCCCGGCCCTGGAGAGAAGGGCGGCCAGATTGTGTTTGATGGAAGCACTGAGGCACTCAAGGGCGCCGACACGCTGACCGGTGCCTACCTGGGTGGACGCAAGCAGGTCGGCATGGGCTTCAAGCGCATGGTGGCCGAGAACACGCCGCGCCTGATTCTGGAAGGCGCGACCGAGCACAACCTGAAGAATGTGACCGTCGAGATTCCGCTGCAGCGCCTGGTGTGCATCACCGGTGTCAGCGGTTCGGGCAAGTCCACGCTGGTGCAGGACGTGCTGGCCCCGGCGTTGCTGCGCCACTTTGGCAAGGCCACCGAGACACCCGGCGCCCACAGCCGCCTGCTGGGTGCCGAGCAACTGAGTGAAGTGGTGTTTGTCGACCAGTCGCCGATTGGCAAGACGGCGCGTTCCAACCCGGTGAGTTACGTCGGCGCCTGGGACGCCATCCGCGAACTGTTTGCCGGTGCTGACCTGTCGCGCGAGCGCGGCTACACCGCCAGCAAGTTCAGCTTCAACGGCGGCGACGGGCGCTGCCCCACCTGCGGCGGCTCGGGCTTTGAGCACATCGAAATGCAGTTCCTGAGCGACGTGTACCTGCGTTGCCCGGACTGCGATGGCAAGCGCTACCGGCCGGAGATCCTGGAGGTGACGATTGAACGAAAAGCGGGCGCTGACGCCGTTTCTCGCCGACTTAACGTCGCCGATGTGCTGGACCTGACCGTCAGCGAAGCCGCCGCCGTATTCGCCCACGACCGCGACGTGATCCGCGCGCTGCAACCCATCGTCGATGTGGGGCTGGAGTATGTGAAGCTGGGCCAACCCGTGCCCACGCTGTCGGGCGGCGAGGCCCAGCGGCTCAAGCTGGCCGGCTTCCTGGCCGAGGCCGCCAAGAGCAGCAGCGCCAGCCGCCAGGCGGTGGCGCGGCGTGGCACGCTGTTCATGCTGGACGAGCCCACCACCGGCCTGCATTTTGACGATATCGCCAAGCTGATGCGGGCGCTGCGCAAGCTGCTGGATGCCGGGCATTCGCTGCTGGTGATCGAGCACAACCTGGATGTGATCCGGGCTGCCGATTGGCTCATCGACTTGGGGCCGGAAGGTGGGGATGCGGGCGGTGAAGTGGTGGCCTATGGCACGCCAGAGGATTTGTTGCTGCATGCGTCGTCGCACACGGGCAAGGCTTTGCGGGAGTATGCGGCGGCCATGGGGGTGGTGCATGTGGTGGCCGAGCCGCATGCGAAGTATTTGGCGCTCGCTGCGTCGGGCGTTGTTGCACGCGCTGCCGGGGACGGGGTCACGCCGGGTTCCTCATACGTCCGCAATGCGGCCGCCAAATCGTCACCCGGCGCAACCCCATCCCCGGCGGACAACTCTATTCGTATCGTCAATGCCAAAGAGCACAACCTCAAGTCCCTGAGCGTTGATATTCCGCGCGGGAAGTTCAATGTTGTTACCGGTGTATCTGGGTCTGGCAAATCCACCTTGGCGTTTGACATCCTCTTCAACGAAGGCCAACGCCGTTATCTGGAATCGCTGAACGCCTATGCGCGGTCCATCGTGCAACCCGCAGGCCGCCCGGAAGTTGATGCGGTGTACGGGATTCCACCCACCGTGGCCATCGAGCAGCGGTTGTCTCGCGGCGGGCGCAAATCGACCGTGGGGACGACCACCGAGGTCTGGCACTTTCTGCGCCTGCTGTATGTGAAGCTGGGAACCCAGCATTGCATCCATGACGGTGCGGCGGTGGAGCCGCAGTCGGCGGACAGCATTGCGGCGCAGTTGCTGAAGAATTTTCGCGGCCAGCACATCGGCCTGCTGGCGCCGTTGGTGTCCGGCCGCAAGGGCGTGTACACCGAGCTGGCGGACTGGGCGCGCCCACGCGGCTTCACGCATTTGCGGGTGGATGGCAACTTTCTGCCCACCACCAACTTCCCGCGCATCGACCGCTTCAAGGAACACAACATCGAACTGCCCGTGGCCAGTCTGGATGTGAGCCCCGCGCACGAGGCAGAGTTGCGCGCAGCCCTGGCCACGGCGCTGGTGCATGGCAAGGGTGTGGTGCATGTGATCAGCGGCATGGATGGCCTGCGTGCCGCCATGCTGGCGGGCACCCCCGCAGCGGGTATTGGCCAAGTGCAGGTGTTCTCCACCAAGCGCGCCTGCCCGGTGTGTTCCACGTCGTATGTGGAACTGGACCCGCGCCTGTTCAGTTACAACAGCAAGCACGGCTGGTGCCCCGATTGCGTGGGCACCGGTGTAGCGTTGACCAAGGACCAGCGCAAGGTGTTTGACGATTCGGTGAAGGACGACGACAACAAGGGCCGCGAGCAGACCTTTGCCGAGGCCGATATCGAAGACCTGCATGACACCAATTGCCCCACCTGCCACGGCACGCGGCTGAATGCCACAGCCCGTGCTGTGCAGTTCAACGCGGTGAGCATCACCGACATTGCGCGCCTCTCCGTGACCGATGTGCGCAAGTGGGTGCAGACGCTGCAGGTGCTGGGCGGCATGACGACGCGCGAGGGCGACATTGCGCGCGACCTGGTACCCGAGATCAAGAGCCGCCTGGAATTTCTGGAAGAGGTGGGGCTGGGCTATCTGACGCTGGACCGGGGCGCCCCGACGCTCAGCGGTGGCGAGGCACAGCGCATCCGTCTCGCGGCGCAATTGGGCAGCAATCTGCAGGGCGTGTGCTACGTGCTGGACGAGCCAACGATTGGCCTGCATGCGCGGGACAACAAGATTCTGCTGGGCGCCCTGCGATCGCTCAGCGACAAGGGCAATACGCTGGTGGTGGTGGAGCACGACGAAGAGACCATTCGCCATGCGGACCACATCATCGACATCGGGCCCAGTGCGGGCAAGCGGGGAGGTCGCCTCGTTGCAGAAGGGTCGGTTGCGGATGTGCAGGCGGCTTCGGAGTCGCAGACTGGAAGGTATTTGTTGCATGCGATGAAACATCCGTTGATGGCGCGGCGTTCGGTGTTTGCTCTCGCTGCGGCCGAAGCCGGTACGCCGGGAGCCTCATACGTCCGCGATGCGTCCGCCAAATCGGCACCCGGCGCACCGGCTCCGGCCGCGGCCCCTGCGAGCGCGAAGGTGGCCAAGTTGCCGAAAGGCAAAGCTGCGAAGGCCGCAGCGATTGCGGCGGCGCGCGTGTCGACCAGCGTCGCAGCCAATGCGGAGTTTGTCGAGCGCGCACGCATCACCGCCGAATACGAAAGCGTCTCCAACCGTTCCACCGCCAACCCGTCGTTCGCAGCAGGGGAAGCCCTTGGGGTGGGTGACGATATTGAGCTTCGCGACGAGGAGCCCGCCCCAAGGGCTTCCCCTGCGGGCCCAGCCAACGCTAAGGGCCCAGCACCTCTGCCCCCGATAGATTGGCTAACCGTAGAAGGAGCCAACCTCCACAACCTGCAAAACGTCACTGCCAACATCCCCTTGAAACGCCTGGTAGCCGTCACAGGTGTCTCCGGCTCCGGCAAATCCACCCTTGCACGGGATGTACTGCTGACCAACGTGCAAGTCGCCGTGCAAAAGCGCAGCACCAAGGCAGGACGCGACGCGCTGGATGCCGGTGAAAAAATCCAGTGGACCGGCTGCGAAGGCGTGACCGGCTTCGAGACCATAGACCGCGTGCTCGAAGTGGACCAGACCCCCATCGGCAAGACCCCGCGCAGTTGCCCCGCGACATATATCGGCTTCTGGGACACCATCCGCAAACTCTTTGCCGACACGCTGGAGGCCAAGGCCCGTGGCTATGCGGCCAACCGATTCAGCTTCAACACCGGCGAGGGCCGCTGCCCCGGCTGCGAAGGCCAGGGCATTCGCACCATCGGCATGAGCTTCTTGCCGGATGTGAAAGTGCTGTGCGAAACCTGCAAGGGCGCGCGCTTCAACCCCGAGACGCAAGCCGTCACCTGGCGTGGCAAGAACATTGGTGATGTGCTGCAGATGGAGGTGGACGAGGCGGTGGAGTTCTTCGCCGCCATGCCGGTCATTGCGCATCCGCTGCAACTGCTCAAGGACGTGGGCCTGGGTTACCTGACGCTGGGCCAGCCATCCCCCACGCTCAGTGGTGGCGAGGCGCAGCGCATCAAGCTGGTGACCGAGTTGAGCAAGGTGCGTGACGACATCGGCAAGCGTGGCAACAAGGCGCCGCACACGCTGTATGTGCTGGACGAACCCACGGTGGGCCTGCACATGGCCGATGTGGAAAAGCTGATCCGCGTGCTGCACCGCCTGGTCAACGGCGGCCACAGTGTGGTCGTCATCGAGCACGACCTGGATGTGATTGCCGAGGCGGATTGGGTGATTGACCTGGGGCCGGACGGCGGCAACGCCGGTGGTCAGGTAGTGGCGGCGGCCACGCCCGAGGCCGTGGTCAAGCTGGGCACGCACACCGGTGTGGCGCTGGCAGCGGTACTGGCGCGCTAGCTGCGCTGTATCTTTGAATTGCTACCAATATGATAGTGATACAAGTCCATTCCACGAGGGCTAGAGCATGGTTTCGTCAATAAGTCCACTGCAGCCGCTGGTGGAGTCCCTGCGCGCTTTTGCACGCGCCCGCGACTGGGAGCAGTTCCACACCCCCAAGAACCTGGCCTGTGCGCTGTCGGTGGAGGCATCCGAACTGCTGGAGCATTTTCAGTGGCTGACCGAGGCGCAGAGCCAGTCACTCGCGCCCGACAAGACGGCCGAGGTGGCGGCCGAAGCCGCCGACGTCTTCCTCTACCTGCTGCAGCTGTGCGACAAGCTGGGCATAGACCTGATCGCCGCCGCGCAGGCCAAGATGCTGGTCAATGCCGAAAAGTATCCCGCTGCGCTGGCGCGTGGCACTGCAGCCAAGTACACCGATTTGTCGCCAGAGTGACCGGCCGCAGCCGACCCGGGTTAACCGCGTGGCAAGCTGTGCAGGAGTCCGGTTTAATGGACCCACCCACCACCCTAGGAGCATTCCATGCAACGCCGACACCTGGTACAACTCGCCGCCACCGCTCTATCCGCTCCCCTGCTGGACGCCGCCCATGCGCAGGCCTTTCCGGTCAAGCCCATCAAGCTGGTGATTGCCTTCCCGGCCGGTGGGCCAACTGACATCACCATGCGCGCGCTGGCCGACGCTGCCAGCAAGATACTCGGCCAGCCGGTGGTGGTGGAGAACAAGCCGGGCGCCGGTGGCACCATGCCGGCCCAACAATTACAGACCGCCGCGCCCGACGGCTACACGGTTGCGCAAATCCCGCTGGGCGTGTTCCGCCTGCCTTACACCACCAAGATCAACTGGGACCCGATCAAGGACATCAGCTACGTACTCAACGTCACCGGCTATGCCTTTGGCCTGGTCGTCCCGGCAGACTCGGCACTGCGCACCTGGACCCATTTTGTGGCCTGGGCCAAGGCCAACCCCGGCTTGCTGTCCTATGGCTCCACCGGCACCATGACCAGCCCGCACCTGACCATGGAGCTGATCGCGCAGAAGCTGGGGCTGCAACTGCTGCACGTCCCGTACAAGGGCAGTGCCGACCTGATGCAGGCCATCCTGGGTGGGCAGATCATGGCCGCAGCCGACTCCACCGGCTTTGCGCCGCAGGTGGCGGCCGGCAAGCTGCGTGTGCTCAACACCTGGGGTGCCGAGCGGTTGGCCAAGTTCCCTGACGCACCCACGCTCAAGGAGCTGGGTCTGGACCTGGTGCAGAACTCGCCCTTTGGCATCGGCGCGCCCAAGGGCACTCCGCCGGCGGTCATCAAACGCCTGCACGATGCCTTCAAACAGGCCATGGAGCAGGAGAGCTATGTGACGGCGCTGGCCCGCTACGACATGGTGCCCATGTACATGAACTCGGCCGCCTATCTCAAGTTTGCGCAAGAGACCTATTCCAAGGAAAAGGCGCTCGTGGAAAAACTGGGCCTGATGCGCCAGCCCTGAACCTGTCCCGCGTCCTTTCATGATCACCTTCTACAACCATCTGCACGCACGCCACCAGGGCAAGGTCGAAATGTTCCGCGGCGCGCTGGTGCCGTGCTTTGAAGTACCGGCCCGCGCCGACCATGTGCTGGCGGAACTGCAGCGGCGCCAGTTGGGCAGCGTGCAGCACCCCGACGCGTTTGACGACGTGGCGCTGGAGCGCATCCACAGCCCGCGCTACCTGCGCTTTCTGGCCACCGCCTGGGACCAGTGGCTGGCGCTGGACCCGACCAACGCGGACAAGGACATCTTGCCATCGGTCTGGCCCACACGCACATTTCGCACGGATATCGAGCCCGACAACTTTGCCGCCAAGCTGGGCCTGTATTCCTACGACGCTGGCTCGCCGTTCACCGCGGGCACCTGGGTGGCGGCGCGTGCCGGGGCCGACTGCGCGCTCAGCGCCGCGCAGCGGCTGGTGCTGGGCGACCGCGCCGCCTTTGCGTTGAGCCGACCGCCGGGCCACCATGCGGGAGCCGACTTCTTTGGCGGCTACTGCTTTCTGAACAACGCGGCACTGGCGGCGCAGCACCTGCGCGATGCAGGCATGGAGCGGGTGGCCGTGCTCGACATTGACTACCACCACGGCAACGGCACACAGGCTTGTTTTTATGACCGCCCCGATGTGTTCTTCGCCAGTATCCACGGTGACCCGCGCACCGAATACCCGTTCTTCCTGGGCCATGCCGATGAGACGGGCCAGGGCGCCGGGCTGGGCGCCAACCTCAACATCCCCTTGCCCCGTGGCACCGGGTTCGAGGTCTGGTCTGCCGCACTGGAGCAGGCGCTGGGCGCCATCCAGCGCTTTGGCGCGCAGGCACTGGTTGTCTCGTTGGGCATGGACACCTTTGTCGGCGACCCCATTTCGGGTTTCACGTTGCACAGCGACGACTATTTGCGCGTGGGCCAGCGCTTGGCGGCGGCGGGCCTGCCCACCGCGCTGGTCTTTGAAGGCGGCTATGCGGTGGCTGAGGTCGGTGTGAATGCGGTCAATGTGCTCGAGGGCTTTATCGGGGCTTGACGCTTGCCCGCTGCAGGCGCTACGCTCACCCCGATGCACCTTACGGCATTCACCCGCCTGTGTCCCCGATCAGCCAGGGCCAAGCTGGCCTTGATCGCGCTCCTGGCGTCGGCGCTGCTCATGGGCGCGTTCGGGGTGGGCTCCTACCTGATGACCGAACAGCGCCTGCACGCGCAACGCGATGCCACGTGGGCCCAGTTGCAGCGGCATCTGGCGCAGCCGGTGGCCATGTCGCTGTGGAACTTCGACATTCCCAGTCTGAAGGCGGCACTGAGTGCCGAGCTGGGGGGCTCCGTGCTGGGCCTGGCGGTGGTGGACGATGGCGGCAAGATCATCGCCCAGACCGGGCAGGCGCTGCCGGTGGCCGGCGGCGACCTGCCCGCCGATGCCGAAGTGCTGACCATGGACCTGCCCCGGATTGAAGGCAGCCATCTGGGCCGCGTGCAGGTCGCCTGGTCGGACCGTTCCTTGCTCCAGGCCCTTGAAACCACGGTATGGCTTGCGCTGGCCCAAATGGTTGGCGTGGGGCTGATCTTGCTGGCCGTGGTGTGGGTGGGTGTGGATCAGTTGATCTTCAAGCGTGTGCGGCGACTGCAGCAGGCGTTGGACGATGCCATTCGGCGCGATGCGGCATCCGACATGGTGGCCCTGCCTGTCACTGCCGACGACGAGTTTGGCGCCATCACCCGCAGCATCAATGCCATCACCGCCCGCCTGGGTGACGAGCTGGAGGCGGGCAAGGAGGCCGAAGAAGAAGCCCGCGCAGCACTGTCCAATATGCAAAACGCCCAGGAGGGCCTGGTACAGGCCGAGAAAATGGCCTCGCTGGGGCGACTGGTGGCCGGTGTGGCCCACGAGCTCAATACCCCTATAGGCAACATCCTGATGGTGGCCAGCACCCAGCAAGAGGTTGCGCGTCAGCTGGACCAGGCCGTTGCCACCGGTGCGCTGACCCGCACGGCGCTCAACGCATTTGCGGGGCGCATCGACGAAGGCGCGCAGCTGATGCTGAACAGCTCGCGCCGCGCGGCTGAGCTGATCCAGAACTTCAAGCAAGTGGCAGTGGACCAGACCACCGACCAGCTGCGCGACTTTGACCTGGCCCAGCAGATCGCCGAGATGCTGTCTGTCATTGCACACATCCTGGCCAAGACGCCGATCAAGCTGGTGCAGCACCTGGAGCCCGGCATCCCTATGCACAGCTACCCCGGTCCGCTGGGCCAGGTCATCACCAACCTGGTCATGAATGCCGCCAAGCACGGCTTCAATGACGCACAGTCCGGCACCATCACCGTCACCTGCGCGCGCGATGGCGAGCGGGCCAGCATCACCGTGATGGACGACGGTATGGGCATTCCGCCTGAGAACGTGGGCAAGATCTTTGACCCCTTCTTCACCACCAAACTCGGCCAGGGCGGCACTGGCCTGGGCCTGCATATCTCGCACAACATGGTGTATGGGCCGCTGGGCGGGCGCATCACCGTGCACAGCACGCCCTCCGTGGCCACCCGCTTTACCCTGCACCTGCCCTTCATCGCCCCGGACGCCAACCGGATCTAGACTTTTTTGACTGGAGAACCTGACCATGCAACGTCGTCCATTTCTTAACCGCGCTTCGGCAGCGGCTATTTTGTCGCTCGTGGGCCTCTGGGGCTTTGCCGGCAACACCCTGGCAGCAACCCCGGCGGAGGCGCGCGCCGAGATCCAGAAGATGCGCGCCACCACGCTGGAGCGCCTGTACAAGGTGCACCCCGCCGCCCGCGCCGATGTGCAAAAGGCGGCCGGTTACGCCGTCTTCAGCAACGTCGGCATCAACCTGTTCCTGCTGTCCGCCGCTGGTGGTTCGGGCGTGGCGCATGACAACCGCAGTGGCAAGGACACCTACATGAAGATGGTGTCGGGCGGCTTCGGCATCGGCCTGGGCGTGAAAGACTTCCGCGGCGTCTTCGTCTTTTCCACCACCGACAAGCTCAACCAGTTCACCAACAGCGGCTGGGAGGCCAGTGCCCAGGCCGACGCCGCCGCCAAGGCCGGCGACAAGGGCGGTGCCGCCGCTGGCGCCATCACCGTGGCCCCAGGTGTGAACCTGTACCAGCTGACCGAAAACGGACTGGCCCTGCAGGCCACCATCCAGGGCACGAAGTACTTCAAGAACGATGAATTGAATGGGAAGTAGGCACCTTGCAAATCTTCCCGATCCGCCTAACCCCGGGCCAGGACCTGCGCACCGCGCTGTGCGCACCACGGCCGAGGTATTGTTGGCGCTACACCCGAATGGGAGTTTGCGCGCGAGCCGGACGCGGCAACGGGCTATGACGAGCTGGTGGTGCGGCCCACACGCACTCCACCGTCACCGACTGTCTAGCGATTGGACTTCGCCGGGTTAACGGCTGCCAGTAATCGCCTTGGCCACCTCGGCAAACCCTGCACCGCGTTCACTGGGCGCAATGTAGCGCGGCAGGTGCGTGAGCCGGTCGGCACAGTGGCGGATATTGGCCACGCCCACGCTGTGCGTGAAGTGTTCAAACATGGCCTGGTCGTTGCCCGAGTCGCCGACAAACACCCAGCGGTCCAGCTCCTGCGCCAGGTCACGCCCCAGCAGTTCGCGCACGATCCAGTTGGCGCCCTGCCATTTGTCGAAGTTGCCAAAGCAGCCGTGGATGTGGATGCTGCTGACCGTGGTGTGCATGCCATAGCCCTGCAAAAGGCTCACCACGCGCTGCACCGTTTCGGGCGTGAGGCGGGCGTGCTCGTGGTAGTCAAAGGCCAGGTCGGTTTCACGACCCACGCTGTCGCGGGTGATGAAGACACCGGGCACTTCAAACATCACCCGGGCGCCGATTTGCTGCATGCGCATCTGGTTGGCGGCACGGGTCACAGCGTCCTGTTGGTATAGTTTTGATAGCAAACTATCTTTATTCGACGAGGGCTCAGGGCCAATTTGACTTGTAGTCCCTGCCGGGCGGGCGTGCACGAATGCGACCGCGCCATTCTCCGCCACCATGGCGTCCACCGGCCACGGTGCCGGGCCTGTCATGAACGCCGCGCACCAGCCAATGGGTCGGCCGGTGATGGCGATGACGGTCAGCCCCGCTGCTTTCAGGTCGGCCAGGGCCTGCAGCGCGTCGGCCGTGATGGCGCCTTGGGTGGTCAGTGTGTCGTCAATGTCGGTGAAGACGCCAACGATGCCGCGGCGCTCGGACGCGGGCCAATCCGCTAAAGGCAACATCAGAAGACTCCGCCGCAATTCAGATTAGCCGGCGGTCTGCAGTGCCAGCCCCGCATGCTCGCGCAGCGGATGGAAGTGGATCTTGGGAAAGCGTTCCTGCGCCAGCCGCACGTCATACGGGCTGGTGCACAGATAGGCCAGCGTGTTGGCCGCATCGCGCGCCATGCGCATGGGGTAGGCCTCGCAAAAGGCCTTCAGCTCCTGGGGCGTGTCGGCGGTAATCCAGCGCGCGCCGGTGTACTGGCAGCCTTCCAGCCGGATGTCGGCGTCGTACTCGCCCTTCAAGCGGTGCTGCACCACTTCAAACTGCAATTGACCCACAGCACCCAGCAGCATGTTGCCGCCGACCTCGGGGCGAAACACCTGGATGGCGCCTTCTTCCCCCAACTGGGCCAGGCCCTGTTGCAGCTGCTTGGTGCGCAGCGGATTGCGCAACACCACGGTCATGAACATTTCCGGCGCGAAGAAGGGCAGGCCGGTGTAGAGCAGGTTGACGCTGCCGTCGGTGAGGGTGTCGCCCAGCTGCACGCCGCCGTGGGTGGTGAAGCCGACGATGTCGCCGGCATAGGCCTCTTCCACCGCCTCGCGGCGCTGGCTCATAAAGGTCACCACGGAGGTGGGGCGCAGCTCCTTGGCGGTGCGCATGACCTTGAGTTTCATGCCCGGGGTGTATTTGCCGGAGGCCATGCGCACAAAGGCGATGCGGTCCCGGTGATTCGCGTCCATGTTGGCCTGCACCTTGAATACCACGCCGCTGAAGGCCTCATCCTCGGGCTGCACCTGCTTGATGACTGGCTGCTTGTTGACGACGTAGGAGCTGGTGCGTGGGCCGGGCGAGGGGGCCAGGTCAATCAGCGCGTCCAGCACTTCCATGACGCCGAAGTTGTTGACGCCGGAGCCGAAGAACACGGGCGTCTGCTTGCCCGCCAGGAAGGCCTCGCGGTCGAAGGTGGGGGAGGCGCCGGTGGCCAGTTCCATGCTCTCGAATGCGGCGTCGATCTCAAAACCAAAGCGTTTGGTCAGTTCCTCGGTGTCGGTGACGGGGATGGTTTCAAAATCCTGCGGCAGTCGCTCCGACCCGGACTCAAACACGCTCATGGCGCGGGTGCGTAAATTGATGATGCCGCCAAACGATTTGCCCTGGCCCACCGGCCAGGTCATGGGCACGCAGGGCATGCCCAGCTCGCGCTCGACCTCGTCCAGGATATCCAGTGGGTCGCGCACTTCGCGGTCCATCTTGTTGACGAAGGTGATGATCGGCGTATCGCGCTGGCGGCAAACCTCGATCAGGCGGCGGGTCTGGGCCTCCACGCCATTGGCCGCATCAATCACCATCAGTGCCGAGTCCACGGCGGTCAGCACGCGGTAGGTGTCTTCGCTGAAGTCCTTGTGGCCAGGGGTGTCGAGCAGGTTGACGACATGGTCGCGGTAGGCCATTTGCATCACGCTGGACGCGACCGAAATGCCGCGCTGCTTTTCGATCTCCATCCAGTCGGAGGTCGCATGCCGGCTGGCCTTGCGTGCCTTCACCGAGCCGGCGATCTGGATTGCGCCGGAGAACAGCAGCAGCTTTTCAGTCAGTGTGGTTTTACCGGCATCCGGGTGGGAAATGATGGCAAAGGTGCGGCGGCGGCGGGTTTCGGCGAGAAATGACACAGGCAGGTGATTCCAGAAGGTGGGCCTGGGCGCCCTTGCACCCAGCAGCGGGCGTTCGCCCGGAAGGGGCGGATTTTACCGGAGCGCGTTGGTTTGCAGCGCAGGGCGCCGCGCACGGCGTGCGACCAAGGGGCTAACTGGCGTGCAGCGCGTACATTTTCTGCATGCCACCAATCCAGCGCTCGTAGTCCTGCCCCTTGTTGCGGAAGTACTGCGCCACCTCGGGGTGGGGCAGTACCAGGAACTTGCCGTTCTCCATCGTGGTGACCACTTCCTGCGCCACCACTTCGGGCTCCAGGATGCCGTTCACCGCCGCTGAGCCGCCATCGGTGCCGGCGGTCATGTCGGTCTGCACCGACTGCGGGCACAGGCAGGCCACCTGCACGCCTTTGCGGCCATAGGCTATGCGCAGCCATTCGGCAAACGCCACCGCCGCGTGCTTGGTCACGGCGTAGGCGGGGGACTCGACAATCGTCAGTAGCCCGGCCGCCGACGCGGTGACCAGAAAGAAGCCGTCGCCACGCGCCACCATATCGGGCACCACGGCGCGGGCGGCCCAGACATGGGCCATGCTGTGGATCTGCCACATCTTGTTCCACAGGGCGTCTTCCAGATCCAGGCCACCCATGCCGCCCAGAATGCCGGCGTTGGAGATGTAGGCGTCGATCTGGCCGTAGTGCGCGCGCGTGGTGGCCACCAGGGCCTGGATGTCGGCCTCTTGACTCACGTCGCAACGCACGGCCAGGCCGTTGATCTCGGCGGCCACGGCCTGGGCGCGCTCCAGATTGACGTCGGCCACCACCACGCCCCGCGCGCCGTCGGCCGCACAACGTTGGGCAATGGCGCGGCCAATGCCGCTGGCGCCGCCGGTGACGATGGCGACCTTGTTTCGAATGTCCATGAAAAGCTCCTGTTGGGGCCGACAGTGTCTGGCGGCTCGCGCCCTGGGTCAGCCACGCAGGCGACAGGCAAAAACGGCGCTGCACACGACGCGGGGTTGGCAGGCCGGTGCTTAGCTCCGTATAATCGGCGTCTTCCGAGGAGCGTTGCAGCTCGATCGCCTTTCCCCCAGCCGGAAAAGGACGCGAGTGAGGCTCGGAATACTTTGCCCTCCTGGGGCATTGCAAGTCAACGGCGCTCACCCACTGGTCTGTGCGGTGAGCCCATTTCCTCGGTTCTCCCCGGTTTTTCGCACAGTGCAGTGGCCGTCAAATTTATTTTTGGAGCAGACCATGAGCGCACAGAAACCCGTTAAAACCGAAGACTACAAAATCGCCGACCTGAGCCTTAGCGCCTGGGGCCGCAAAGAGTTGACCATTGCCGAGACCGAAATGCCCGGCCTGATGGCCATCCGCGAGGAGTTTTCCAAATCCCAACCGCTCAAGGGCGCGCGCATCACCGGCTCGCTGCACATGACCATCCAGACCGGCGTGCTGGTCGAAACCCTGCAAGCGCTGGGCGCCGAAGTGCGCTGGGCATCGTGCAACATTTTCTCCACGCAAGACCACGCCGCTGCCGCACTGGTCGCCAAGGGCACTCCCGTGTTCGCACACAAGGGCGAGACGCTGGAAGAGTATTGGGATTTCACCCACCGCATTTTTGAATTTGGCGGCAAGAAGGGCACAGCGCTCGAAGGTCCCAACATGATTCTGGACGACGGCGGCGACGCCACGCTGCTGATGCACCTGGGTGCCAGGGCCGAGAAGGACATCAAGGTCCTGGCCAAGCCTGGCAGCGAAGAAGAGATCTGTTTGTTCAAGGCCATCAAGGCCAAGCTCAAGCTGGACCCCACCTGGTACAGCCGCCGCCTGAAGAACATCATCGGCGTAACCGAAGAAACCACCACCGGCGTGATGCGTCTGGAAGAAATGTCCGCCAAGGGCACGCTGGCCTTCCGCGCCATCAACGTCAACGACTCGGTGACCAAGAGCAAGTTCGACAACCTGTACGGCTGCCGCGAATCCCTGGTCGATGCCATCAAGCGCGCGACCGATGTGATGATCGCTGGCAAGGTCGCCTGCGTGGCCGGCTACGGTGACGTGGGCAAGGGTTCCGCCCAGGCCCTGCGCGCACTCAGCGCCCAGGTGTGGGTGACCGAGGTCGACCCCATCAACGCACTGCAGGCCGCGATGGAAGGCTACAAGGTCGTGACCATGGAATACGCTGCCGACAAGTGCGACATTTTTGTGACCTGCACCGGCAACAAGAACGTCATCACCTACAAGCACATGGACGCCATGAAGGACCAGGCCATCGTCTGCAACATTGGCCACTTCGACAACGAAATCGATGTCGCGTCGCTGGACAAGTGCAAGTGGGACGAGATCAAGCCCCAGGTCGACCACGTGATCTTCCCCGCCACAAAGGGCAAGAACGGCAAGCCTGAGAAACGCATCATCCTGCTGGCCAAGGGCCGCTTGGTGAACCTGGGTTGCGGCACCGGTCACCCCAGCTTCGTGATGTCGTCCAGCTTTGCGAACCAGACCATCGCCCAGATCGAGCTGTTCACCAAACCCAAGGAATACAAGAACGGCAAGGTCTATGTGCTGCCCAAGCACCTGGACGAAAAGGTCGCCCGTCTGCACCTGAAGAAGGTCGGCGCCATGCTGTCCGAATTGACCGACGAGCAAGCTGCCTACATCGGCGTCAGCAAGTCCGGTCCGTACAAAAAAGACACGTACCGGTATTGATCGCCCCGCATGCGCATTGACCAACTACTCGTTCAACGTGGCCTGGCCACCACCCGGTCGCAGGCCCAGCGCCTGATTGCCGACGGGGTGGAATGGCTGCAGGGCGAGGCGTGGAAGCGCATCGCCAAGAACGGCGACGAAGTTCCCGAGAACGCCGACGTTCGCCTGCTCGACGATTCCGAAGCCCGCTACGTATCCCGTGGCGGCCTGAAGCTGGAGGCCGCACTCAAGCACGTGGGCCTGTCGGTGGACGGCCTGGCCTGCCTGGACGTGGGGCAATCCACCGGCGGCTTTACCGATTGCCTGTTGCAGCACGGCGCGCGCATGGTGGTGGGTGTGGATGTGGGCAGTGCCCAGCTTCACCCCAAACTGCGCGAGGACGGCCGTGTGCTGTGCGTCGAGAAGGTCAATGCCCGCTCCCTGGATGCTAGTGATTTGATAGCGGCATGTGTCAATTACACGGGGGCTGGCGGCCTGTTTGATCCAGAGGCCGAAGACGCCGAGCCGTTGGTGACGGAGTTTGATGTGGTGGTGGGCGACCTGTCCTTCATCTCGCAGACCCTGGTGCTGCCGGCTGTGGTGCCGTTCCTGAAAACCGGCGGCACGTTGCTGATGCTGGTCAAGCCGCAGTTCGAGCTGCAGCCCGGACAGGTGGGCAAGGGCGGCATCGTCAAGGACGCGTCGTTTTATCCGCTGATCGAGACCCGGTTGCGCGAGGCTTGCGCCGAGTTGGGCCTGACCGTCACGGCGTGGTTTGACTCCCCGATCGAAGGCGGTGACGGCAACCGCGAATTTTTTATCTGCTCAACCAAATAGACGCGGGACCCGCCGGAACTGCGAAGAGAGAAGCTATGTCCGAAACAACCCGTATGCCTTTGAGCGTGGAGTTCTTCCCGCCCAAGACGCCCGAGGGCGTGGCTAAGCTGCGCACCGTGCGCCAGCAGCTGTATGCCTTGAAGCCCGAGTTTTGTTCGGTGACCTTTGGCGCCGGCGGCTCGACTCAGGAAGGCACGTTCAACGCCGTCGGAGAAATTCTGGCTGAAGGTGTCAGCGCCGCGTCGCACTTTTCGTGCATTGGCGCCACGCACGAGACGGTGCGTGCGCAGTTGGCCACCCTCAAGGCCATGGGCGTCAAGCGCCTGGTGGCGCTGCGCGGCGACATGCCCAGCGGCTATGGCGCCGGTGGCGAGTTTCACTACGCCAGTGATCTGGTGGCGTTCATCCGGTCCGAGACCGGCGACGACTTCCACATCGAGGTGGCCGCCTATCCCGAAATCCATCCGCAGGCCAAGTCGCCGGACAGCGACTTGCAGGCCTTTGCCACCAAGGTGCGCGCCGGTGCCAACTCGGCCATCACCCAGTATTTCTACAACCCGGATGCCTACTTCCGCTTTGTAGATGACGTGGCGGCGATGGGCCTGAATGTGCCCGTGGTGCCCGGCATCATGCCCATCACCAGTTCCACGCAGCTGATGCGTTTTTCGGATGCTTGCGGCGCGGAGATACCGCGCTGGATTCGTTTACGCCTGCAAGGTTTCGGGGATGACGCCGCGTCGATCAAGGCCTTTGGCCTGGATGTGGTGACGGGTCTGTGCGAGCAACTGCGCGCCGGCGGCGCGCCTGCCTTGCACTTCTACAGCATGAACCAGAGCGTCGCCACGCTGGCGCTGTGTGAACGGTTGGGGTTGGTTGGTTAGCTTGGGTGCGAGAGGGAGTCCGTTCGTCGCACCGCGCTTTGTCTTCCCAACTTTGTTCTTCTAACCGCCGCTTTCCAGCGTAAACGCGGCGTGCTGATCCTGTTTGAGTACGGCCACCATCTGTGGCAATGCCAGCGCCAGGGCCGCTTTGAGGGTGTGCGGTGGGTTGATGATGAACATGCCACTGGCCGGCAGACCTGGGCGAATCACTTCACCCGCGCCGTCCTGCAGCAGTTTGCTGGACTTGACGGTGAGTGTGGCCCCCAGCCAGCTTTTTCCCGCCTTGTTGGCCAGCGTCTTGAGTTTCTTGGGCAGGTCATGCGCCTCGGGTCTCGGGATGATGGGGTACCAGACGGCATAGGTGCCCGTGACAAATCGCTGCAGCGAATCGGCCACCATGACGGCCACGCGACCATAGTCGGTCTTGAGTTCATAGCTGGGGTCGCAGAACACCAGCGCGCGGCGTGACGGCGGTGGCAGAAACTTCTTGATGCCCTCAAAACCATCTTCGCGCAGGATGGCGACCTGGCGACCGGCCTCCAGCTGCGCGATGTTGGCAGTCAGGGTCTTGGTGTCGGTTGGATGGATTTCAAACAGTTTGAGCTTGTCACGGTCACGCTCCTGTAGCACGCGCTGGATGATGAAGGGTGAGCCCGGGTACACCTTGTGGCTGCCCTTGCTGTTGAAGCCGGCCACCAGGTCCAGGTAGTCCTGCAATGCGGGTGCAAAGGGCTGGTCCGGCTTGGCTGCAACCAGTTTGAGAAAACCGTCGGCCGCTTCGGCGCTGGTCTGGGCGTAGTCACCGTCCAGGCGGTAGAGCCCGGCTCCGGCATGGGTGTCGAAGACCGTCAGGGCTGCGTCCTTTTGCACCATATGCCGCAAAATGGCCAGCAAAACGGTGTGTTTGAGGACGTCGGCGTGGTTTCCGGCGTGGAAGGCGTGGCGATAACTGAACATCCCCCATGATAGCGACACCGTGTCCCGCGCGGCAGCTTGCGGGGGACTTGAAAATGGTGGGGGTAGCCAAAACCCCCCAGAGTTTGTATAATTTAAGGCTTCGCAGCGCTTTTGTGGCTCCGCGGCGAAGGCTTTTCACAAAGTATTCCCACCTAAGAGATTCCCATCAGAGGAACGCCGACCGTGGAAAAGAGCCCGCCAAACCTTCTTCTTAAAGAGAAAACTCATGTCAACTTTCAGCGCAAAACCCGCTGAGGTCGTGCACGAGTGGTTTGTGATTGACGCGACCGACAAGGTCCTCGGACGAGTAGCCAGCGAAGTTGCTCTCCGTTTGCGCGGCAAACACAAGGCCATTTACACGCCTCACGTCGATACCGGCGATTTCATCATCGTCACCAATGCATCCCAGCTGCGCGTCACAGGCGCCAAGTCGCTGGACAAGGTGTACTACCGCCATTCGGGTTACCCCGGCGGCATCTCGTCCACCAACTTCCGTGACATGCAAGGCAAGTTCCCTGGCCGCGCTTTGGAAAAAGCCGTCAAGGGCATGTTGCCAAAAGGTCCCCTGGGTTACGCCATGATCAAGAAGCTCAAGGTCTACGGCGGTGCTGAGCACCCCCACACTGCCCAGCAGCCCAAGGTTCTGGACATTCCCGGCATTTCTGCCAATGCAGTGAAACGTGAGGCCGCCAAATGATCGGTGAATGGAACAATGGCACCGGCCGTCGCAAATCCAGCGTCGCCCGCGTGTTTCTGAAAAAAGGCTCCGGCCAGATCGTCGTCAATGGCAAAGCCATTGAAAAGTTCTTTGGCCGTGCAACGTCCATCATGATCTGCAAGCAGCCCCTGCTGCTGACCAACCACGCCGAAACCTTTGACGTCATGGTCAATGTGGCCGGTGGCGGTGAGTCGGGTCAGGCCGGCGCTGTGCGCCACGGTATCACCCGTGCCCTGATCGACTACGACGCAACGCTCAAGCCCACCTTGAGCCAGGCTGGTTTCGTGACGCGTGATGCGCGCGAAGTCGAACGTAAGAAGGTCGGCTTCCACGGCGCTCGCCGTCGCAAGCAGTTCTCCAAGCGTTAATCCAGCGCCGCAACACTCCGTTGCAAATACTACGGTCGCCAGGGTGCAAACCCTCGCGGCCGTTTTACATGGGGCTGCTAGACTCGCGCACCATGCGATTTCGACTTCTCCGCCGCCGCCTCACCATCAGTGCTCCCCGCATGGCTGTGCGCAGTGCCTTGCCCTGGCCCTTCCGCTGGGCGGTGCTGGCCATCGTGCTGGGGTTTTGTGCGGCCATTGGTCTGTGGGCCTTCGAGTTTGGCAAGGACATCGCCGGGCTGGAAAAGGGCTCCCGGGAGGAACTGCTTCACCTGCGCGCGGATCTGGCCGCCGTGCAGGCCGAGTTGGTGTCGGTCAAAAGCGAGCGGGACCAGGCCCAGTCCATCGCCAATACCGCCGGCACGCTGGTGACTACCGAAAAGGCCTCGCATGAGCGCGTGTTGGCGCAGCTCAAGCAACTGGAAATGGAAAACCGGACCTTGCGGGACGACCTTGGGTTTTTCGAAAAGCTGATTCCCGCCGTGGGGGGAGAAGGTATGGCGATTCGCAGCCTGCAGGCCGAGATGCAGGGTGGCGCCAAGCTAAAATGGCAGGTGCTGGTGATCCAGTCGGGGAAAAACCCGGCGGAATTCAACGGTCGACTGGAGATGACCTTCACCGGGTTTGTCAATGGCAAGCCCTGGACCGCAAACCTTCCCGGCGAGCCGATGGGAGTCAAGGTCCGGCAATATGGCCGCATCGAGGGCGAGTTTGAGTTGCCGGCTCAAGCGGTCGTCAAAGGCGTTTCTGCCAAGGTGATGGATGGCACCGTGGTCAAGGCCACCCAATCCATCAAGTTGTAATATTTCAACGAGGCGCGTTATGTTCAACAAGAAGAAACAACCCCCCATCAAGAGCCTGATTGCCGAGGGCAGCCAGATTGACGGCAACATCAGCTTTACCGATGGTCTGCGGGTGGATGGGGTCGTCGTTGGCAATATCCTGGCGGCCGAAGACGTGGCCAGCATTTTGGTGATCTCCGAGATCGCCAGTATCACCGGTGAAATTACCGCGGACCACATCATCATCAACGGCACGGTGAAGGGCCCCATCCATGCGCGCAAGATGCTGGAACTGCAGCCCAAGGCCCGTATTGAGGGAGACGTCGAGTACGCGGCCCTTGAAATGCACCAGGGCGCGCTGATTACCGGTCAGTTGCGCCCCATCCTGCTTGAGGGCGAAAAGCCCACACTGAAACTGGCGGCAAATAACCAGTAGAAGAATTCCCGAGCAAATTGGTGTAGTATTCTGCCCATATCTGATACCACCGGAGTCCACCCATGAGTGCCGTAGCCGAAAACGTCCACACCGAAATGCCCGCGCCGATTCTGTTCACCGACAGTGCGGCCGCCAAAGTGGCAGACCTGATTGCTGAAGAAGGCAACCCCGAACTCAAGCTGCGCGTGTTTGTGCAGGGTGGCGGGTGCTCGGGCTTTCAGTACGGGTTTACCTTTGACGAAATCACCAACGAAGACGACACCATCATGAGCAAGAATGGCGTGTCGTTGTTGATCGACGCCATGAGCTACCAGTATCTGGTGGGCGCAGAAATCGACTACAAGGAAGATTTGCAGGGCGCCCAGTTTGTGATCAAGAACCCCAATGCCACCACAACCTGCGGTTGCGGCTCGTCCTTCTCCTGATAGACCGCCTTCCATGCCCGGTCAAGCCGGGTAGATTGCACCGAGTATGCGGGCGCCCTGGGCGCCCGTAACGCTTTTCAGGCTGGACGTTTTCCCCAGCACCGTCTGGCGCGCCAGCCACGCAAAAGCCGTGGCCTCCACCTGCAAGGGTGGAAGTCCGTGTTCAGCGGACGACGCAACCTGGCAAAGAGGCAAAGCCGCTTGCAGCCGCCGCATCAAATACGTGTTGAGCGCGCCGCCGCCACACACAATCAATCGGGTGCAATGCTTTGACACATCCAGCAGGCTGCGGGCGCTGGACAAGGCCGTGAGTTCGGTCAGGGTGGCTTGCACATCCTCGGGCGCCATTGGGCCAACACCCGCCAGCTTGGCGGATAGCCACGGGCCGTTGAACAAATCCCTGCCGGTGCTCTTTGGCGGACCTTTGGCGAAGAAGGGCTCGTCCAACAAGTCTGCCAGCAAGCCTGCGTGCACGTGGCCCTGGGAGGCCCACTGGCCCGCATCGTCATACGCTTGGCCCGTGTGGGTGTGGCACCAGGCATCCATCAGGGCATTGCCGGGGCCGCAGTCAAACCCACACAGATCGGGTGCCGCCGGGTCCAGCACCGTGAGATTGGAAATACCGCCGATGTTGAGCACGGCCAGCGCCTGGTCCGCCCGGCCAAAGTAGGCCTGGTGAAAAGGCGGCACCAGAGGCGCACCCTGGCCGCCGGCGGCCACATCGCGGCTGCGAAAGTCAGCGACCACTTCGATGCCGCACAGCTCGGCCAGCAGGGCCGGGTTGTTGAGCTGCAGCGTGTAGCCCGTGCCGTCAAACTCCTGCGGGCGGTGGCGTACGGTCTGGCCATGGGCGCCGATCGCCCGCACGGCACTGGCCGCAACGCCACACTGTTGCAAGAGCGTCTGGACCTGGCCGGCATACAGCCGCGCCAGTCCGTTGGCGGCCAGGGCGGCACGGTGCAGTTCGTTGTCGGTCGGGCAGTTGAGGGCCAGCAACTCGGCGCGCAGGGGCGGGGGTAGGGGTGCGCTGCAGTGCCCCACAACCGTTGGCGTGGCGCCGTCGAAGTCCGCCAGTACCGCGTCGACCCCGTCGAGCGAGGTCCCCGACATCAGGCCAACGTACAAGCCGGACAAAACCTTGCCCGCAGCGGTTTACTGGGCGCTGCCGGGCAGCATCTGTGCGGCGGCCAGCAATTGGACGCGCACCTGGTCAGCGGCCTGGTTGAAGGCCGCGCGTGCGCTGGCGGCAACCGGCACGGATTCGCTCTGTTTGGCAATCGTCAGTGGGTCGCGGTGGGCGCCGTTGACGCGGAACTCAAAATGCAGGTGGGGACCGGTGGCCCAGCCGGTCTGGCCCACGGCACCGACGTTCTGACCCTGGCTGATGCTTTGCCCGCCTCGCACATTGATGCGGCTCAGATGGGCGTAGACGGTTACGTTGTTGTTGTGGTGCTTGACCATCACGACATTGCCGAAACCATTCTGCACGCCGGCAAACTCGACCACGCCATCGCCGACGCTGCGCACGGCAGTGCCAATGGGGGCGGCGTAGTCCACACCGAGGTGGGCGCGCCAGGTTTGCAGAATGGGGTGAAAGCGCATCTTGAAGCCGCTGGTCACGCGCGAAAATTCCATGGGTGATGCCAAAAAGGCGCGGCGCAGGCTCTCACCGGCCAGCGTGTAGTAGCCACCCTTGGTCAGCGTGTGGCTGGCCGTGGACGCCGCAGCACTGCCAGTGGTCACGGGTTCCTGGAACCACATGGCCTGGTAGCTCTTGCCCGCATTGACAAATTCGGCGCTGAGCACGCGACCGGCGCGCAACGGTTCGCCGTCGCCTTCCAGCGTTTCATAAGTCACGGAAAAACGGTCATCCTTGCGCAAAGCGCGGTGGAAGTCGATGTCACCCGAGAAAATCTCGGCCAGTTGCATGGCGATGGTGTCGGGAATGCGGGCATCGTCGGTGGCGGCAAACAGCGACGAGCGGATCGTGCCGCTGGACAGGCGCGACGATGCCGTCATGGGCAGCGTCTCGATGCGGGAGGCAAAGCCGGTGGCCGTCTTCTCCACCGTCATGCGCTTGAACATGCCGTCGTCTTCCGGGCTCCAGCGGGCGGTGAGCTTCTGCAGGGTGTTGCCCTCGCTGGCTTCCACGGTGACATTGCGCCCGGCGCGGCCCATCAGGGTCTGCTGCACCACGGCATCGGCACGGAAGAACGCGGCGGCTTGCGGGTCATACACGCCCAGGCGCTTGAGCAGCGACTCGGCCGTGTCCGCGGTACGGGTCACGTCGGACCGGTATAGGCGCATGGCCTGGGCCTGCACGGCGTCATCGGGTGCCAAAAACGGCAGCGGTTGCACGTTTTCCACCACGGTGCGCACCGGCAGATCGGCGGCATCGGGTGCCAGGGATGCCACGGCAAAGGTCGCGCCTGCGCCGCCCAGCATCAGGGCTGCGAGAGCGAAGGTGACTTGCCTGGGGTGGTGCTGCAGATGACCGGCGGCAAAGGCAAGAGTGTCCTGTGCGGCCTGTTTCAGTCGAGATATCAAAATGCGGGCTCCATGGATTGGGGCGGCGCCGTGTGGCGCAAAGCCCCGAACTGCGGCGTGGGCGCGACTAAAATTCGGTCGCTGGCTCCAAAAGGTCGCAGGAGAGGAGAGGCAGTATAACTGCCCCCTGCACCCCGGCATCGAGAAAAACCCTTATGAATCAAGCCCCAAGCCCCCAGTCAGTTGTAAGTGATCGTGTCCGTGAGGCGCTGGCGGTGTCATTGCGCGGCTGCGATGAACTCATTCCCCAGGAGGAATGGGTCAAAAAACTGGTCCGGTCCGAGGCCAGCGGCAAGCCGCTGCGCATCAAACTGGGGCTGGATCCGACGGCGCCCGACATCCACATCGGGCACACCGTGGTGCTGAACAAGATGCGCCAATTGCAGGACCTGGGCCACACTGTCATCTTCCTGATTGGCGACTTCACCAGCATGATTGGCGACCCGTCCGGGCGCAACAGCACCCGTCCGCCGCTGACGGCCGAGCAGATCAAGGTCAACGCCGAGACCTATTACAAGCAGGCCTCCCTGGTGCTGGATCCGGCCAAGACCGAGATCCGCTACAACAGCGAGTGGAGCGACCCGCTGGGCGCGCGCGGCATGATCGAGCTGGCGAGCCGCTACACCGTGGCCCGCATGATGGAGCGCAATGACTTCCACGACCGCTTCAAGGCCGGGCAGTCGATCAGCGTGCATGAGTTCTTGTACCCGCTGATGCAGGGCTATGACAGCGTGGCGCTGCACAGCGACCTGGAACTGGGCGGCACCGACCAGAAGTGCAACCTGCTGATGGGCCGCACGCTGCAGGCCGAATACGGCCAGGAGCCGCAGTGCATCCTGACCATGCCGCTGCTCGAAGGCCTGGACGGCATCGAGAAGATGTCCAAGAGCAAGAACAACTACATCGGCATCAGCGAAGACGCCAACACCATGTTTGCCAAGGTGCTCAGTATTTCCGACGTGCTGATGTGGCGCTGGTTCACACTGCTGAGTTTCAGAAGCGAGGCCGAGATTGCCGCCCTGAAGGCCGAAGTGGACGCTGGCCGCAACCCCAAGGACGCCAAGGTAGCGCTGGCCAAGGAAATCACCGCCCGCTTCCACAGTGCGGCCGCGGCGGACGCCGCCGAGCAGGACTTCATCAACCGCAGCAAGGGCGGTGTGCCCGATGAGATCGCCGAAGTCAGCCTGCCTCTGGGCGAGGGTGGCGCGGCGGTGGGCATTGCTGCGCTGCTGAAGTCCGCCGGGCTGGCGGCCTCCGGTGGCGAGGGTAATCGCCTGATTGACGGCGGCGGTGTGCGGATCGACTCAGCTGTCGTTAGTGACAAGGGACTGAAGCTGGGCGCCGGCACTTACGTTCTGCAGGTCGGCAAACGCAAGTTTGCCCGCGTGACGCTGGCGTAGATGCTATTGTTTTGGTAGCGTTACCCGTAGATTTCACGAGGGCTGGGTGCTGTTTTTATTGATAACGATTGGCTCTGGAAGCATGATATGAAGCATCGCATGGCTGCTGGTTTGCTTGCCCTGGCCGCCGCGGGCGCCTGGGCCCAGGACTGGCCCGCCGCCAGCCAGGCGCTGCTGAAGCAGGCCCAGGCACAGCCGGGTTACGCCCAGGTCGAGGCCCTGCACCCGAGCTACCGGCCGACCAGCGATGGCCGTAGCTACCTGCTGGTGTGGACGCCGAATCCGGCCACACCGCCGGCCAAATGGATCGTCTCGCTGCCGGGCACCGGCGGTTACGCCCCGCGTGACCTGGCCGTCTGGTACCCGCACCTGCAGGGGCGGGACGTGGGGCTGGTGGTGGTGCAGTGGTGGCTGGGTACGGGTGACACCACCCGCGACTACTACAGCCCATTTGACATCTACCGCGAAATCGACCGCTTGCTGAATGAGCTGAAGGTGCCCAAAAACAGCGCAATGCTGCATGGCTTCTCGCGCGGTGCGGCCAATCTGTACGCGGTGGCGGCGCTGGACCGCGCCAAGGGGCGCCAGTATTTCTCCACCTTTGTCGCCAGTTCCGGCAGTGCCTCGCTGGACTACCCACCGACCCAGCTGGTGACGCGCGGCGAGTTTGGCGCTGCGCCCTATGCCGGCACCCAGTGGGTGACGGCCTGTGGTGACCGGGACCCCAACCCGGGCCGCGACGGCTGTCCTGGCATGCGGCGCACGGCGGAGTGGATCAAGGACCGCGGGGGCAATATCGCCTTGGTGATTGAGGACAAGACGCAGGGCCATGGCGCCCTGCAACTGAACCCGGCCAACGCCAGGCAATTGCTGGACTGGTACTTGCGCCCGTGATCGCCGTCCTGCAACGTGTCAGCTCGGCCCGGGTCGAGGTCGAAGGGCAAACGGTGGGAGCGATTGGCCGGGGATTGCTGGTGTTGGTCTGCGCCGAGCAGGGCGACACCCCGGCCGAGGGCGACAAGCTGCTGGCCAAGATTCTGAAACTGCGCATCTTCAGCGATGCCCAGGGCAAGATGAACCTCAGCGTGCAGGACGTGGACGGCCAGGGCACACCGGGTGGCCTGCTGATCGTCAGCCAGTTCACGCTGGCGGCGGATGTGCGCGGCGGCAACCGGCCCAGTTTCACTGCGGCGGCGGCGCCCGAAGATGGCCGGCGTCTTTACGAGGGTTTCGTCGCCGCGGCGCGCCGCCAGCACGGCGAGGTGCAGACCGGCATCTTTGCGGCCGACATGCAGGTGCACCTGGTCAACGATGGCCCGGTGACGATCCCGTTGCGCATGCCGCCAAGTACCCCTCTACCCAGCCACGCAGGCTGTTGACGAAGGCGACGGCCTGCACGCGCGGCAGGTCGCTCACGCGCACCACCGCTTCTTCCATGCGTCCCTGTGCCAGCCAGTGGGCGCGGCCCACGCCCGGCAGCAGGCCGCAGTCCAGTGCCGGGGTGACCCAGCAGCCATCCAGCAGCAGGGCCAGGTTGCCGCGGGTGCATTCGGTGATTTCGCCGCGCGTGTTCCACAGCACGGTGTCAAACACGCTCGGGTCGCTGGGGGTGAAGGCGTCGTAGTGGGCGCGGCGTGTGGTCTTGTGGCGCACGAACTCGCTGTCTGCCACCAGCAGCGGGCTGGCGGCCATTTGCAGACGCACCGGCGCGGGCGTGTCGGCCAGCGCAAAGGCCTGGGCCTGCAGGCGGCCGGTCGCGTCGAGCAGCAGGCGCACGCGCCATGCGCCTTGCGGGTGTTGCTGGCAGAGTTGTGTCAGCGTCTGTTGCACGGCGTCGGGCTGCCAGGCAAAGCCAAAGTGGGCGGCCGATGCCCGCATGCGCGCCAGGTGCGCGCTCCGGTGTTGCAATACCCCGTCCCGCAGCGCCAGGGTTTCGAGAATCTCAAAGGACTGGCTAGCCTGCGTCAGATAGGCTTGTTTGTGCTGCCATTCCTGCCACTCGGCTTCGGGTGTTGAATCAAAGGTGATGCCGCTGCCGGTGGCGGCGCGTATGGTGGCGTCGCGCGCCACGGCGGTGCGGATCGGTACATTGAAGGTGGCGCTGCCACCCGGGCGCACCACGCCGACCGCACCACAGTAGACGCCGCGGTCGTTGCCCTCCAGTTCGCGGATGAGGCGCATGGCCTGCACCTTGGGCGCACCCGTGACCGAGCCGCATGGAAACAGCGCGGCAAACACATCGACCAGCGTGGTGCCGGGCCGCGTGTCGGCGTGCACATCGCTCACCATCTGCCACACCGTGGGCAGGGCCTGCACGCGGCACAGGCCATCCACGGTGACAGAAAACGGCGTGGCGATGCGCGACAGGTCGTTGCGGATCAGGTCCACGATCATCACGTTCTCGGCGCGCTCCTTCGGCGAGGTTTGCAGTCTTTCGGCCAGCGCAGCATCTTCCTGCGGGTCGCGCCCGCGCGGCGCGGTGCCCTTCATGGGCCGCGTGATCAGGTGGCCGTCATGCCAGTCAAAAAACAGCTCGGGCGAGACCGACAGCACCTGTTCCTCGCCGGTGTCGATGTAGGCGGCAAAACCACCGGGCTGGGCCTGGCGCATCGCGGCGAACAGCTCCTCGGGCGGCACGTGCAACTGCCCGGCAGTGCGGGCCGTGAAGTTGGCCTGGTAGATCTCGCCATCGCCAATGGCCTGGTGCAGGCGCTCAAGGGCGGCGTCAAAGTGCGCGCGCGCGATGCCGCTGTGCCAGCTTGCGCGGACGGTGTTGGTGGATGGCTGGGGCGGTGCCGGGAGCGGTTCAGGGTCTGCGGGCAACGGCGCATCGTGCACGCCAAACCACACCAGTGGCCCCGTCGCCGGGTGCACCGCCAGGGCGCTGTCAAAGGCGGGTGCGGCTTCGTAGCGCACATAGCCCACGCACCACTGGCCTTGCTGGGCGCGCTGCTGCACCGCCTGCAGCACGGCCTTGACGTCGCCCAGCGTGTGGGCCGCCAGCACTTCGCGGGGCGCGCCAAATGCCAGGCGCAGGGAGGCCGAACCCGTAGTCCGGGCGCCGCTCTGCTTCGCGTTGTCCGCTTCGGGAATGGGTGCCTCAATGGCAGCGAAATCGATGAGAGCGCGCATGGGGATGGGTGGAACCGGGGTTGCCGATTATGCTCAGGTCCATGAAACTCCTTATTCTCGGTGGCACGGTATTCCTGGGTCGGCATGTGGTGGACGCTGCGTTGGCTGCGGGCTGCGAGGTCACGCTGCTGAACCGCGGCACGCGCGAGGTCCACTTTGCAGGATCGATCGAGAAACTGCGTGGCGATCGCGATGGCGATCTTGGCGCGTTGCAGGGCCGCCGATTCGACGCCGTGGTGGATTGCAGCGGCTACACGCCGGCGCAACTGCAGTGCACGGCCGACGTGCTGGGCGACCAGGTCGGCCACTATGTGTTTGTCTCCACGATCTCGGTCTATGCGCGGTTCCCGCCCGGATGTGCGTACGACGAATCCGCACCCGTGACGCCGTCCCTTGAGGGCTATGGCGGTGGCAAGGCCAGGGCCGAGGAAGTCATACAGGCCGCGCTTCCTGGGCGCGTGACCGTGTTGCGTCCTGGCCTGATCGTCGGTCCGCACGACCCGACCGGGCGCTTCACCTATTGGCCGCTGCGCCTGGCCCGGGGTGGCCGGGTGCTGGCGCCGGGCCGGCCGTATCGCCCCGTCCAATTCATCGACGTGCGCGACCTGGCCGCATGGTGCGTGCAACTGGCGCAGCAGCGCACGCCGGGCGTGTTCCATGGCGTAGGCCCCACGGGCACCATGGCCGGGGTGCTGGAGGCCTGCCAGCAGGCCGCTGGCGGCGATGCGCAGCTGGTGTGGTGTGACGATGCGGCCTTGCTGCGCGCCCACGTGGCGCCATGGACCGGGCTGCCGCTGTGGATACCCGAGGCGGACGCGGATTTTGGCGGCATGCTGCTGGCCTCCGACCAGCGGGCCGTGCTGGCCGGACTGACCACGCGGCCATGGGTCGCGACGGCGCGGGACACGCTGACCTGGGCGCTGGCGGCGGGCAGCCCGGCTGGTTCGGCTGCTACGTTGACGCCCGAGGCTGAGGCGGAAATCTTGGCTGCGCTGCCATAGGTATGGTGATCGCTGGGTTTGAATAAAAGCTACCATTTTGATAGCGTGTTATGTATATTTAACGAGGGCTAGAGGCTGGTTTGGCTTGGAACGCCTGGGTGTGGGCGGGGTCGGGTACAGTTACTGCAGACAACAGTTATTGTGAGGTCCGCCATGCCAACCGTCCTTGCGCTCATGCCTCCCAGCGCCTCCCTGCGCGACTCTTATCGCAGTCTCATTGCTGAATGCGTTGCCAGCGGCGAGGCACTGGTTCCGTTCACGCTTGCCTTCGAGAATGCCGACTTTGATGCCTTCCTTGCCAGGCTCAGCGACTGTGCCGCTGGCATCGGCGTGCCCGATGGTTTCGTCGCGCACTCGACCTTCTGGCTGGTCCGCGACCAGACCGAGGTCGTTGGGGTCTCGAACATCCGGCACGCCCTGACCCCGTCGCTACGCCGTGAGGGTGGCCACATCGGCTATGGCATTCGGCCCAGTTCGCGCCGCCAAGGGCTGGGCATCGCCATATTGCAGCACTCGCTGCAGCGCGCGGCCGGGCTGGGCCTGTCGCGCGTTCTCATCACATGCGGCAAATCCAACATCGCATCGGCGAGCGTGATCGTGCGCAATGGCGGTGTCCTGGAGTCCGAGGAATACCTGGCCGATAGAGGCGAAGTCGTCCAGCGCTACTGGATCACGAATGGTTACACCGACTGAACGATCCTCCAATGCCTGCGTCACCAGCTTCAGCCCCCTGTCGCACCCGTCGGCACGCGTGCTGATCCTGGGTAGCATGCCGGGTGTGGCATCGCTCAACGCACAGCAGTACTACGCCCATCCGCGCAACGGCTTCTGGCCCATCATGGCACGCATTGCCGGGTTTGACGCGGTGGCTTCCTACGATGTGCGAGTCGCCGCGCTGACGGGCGCCGGCATTGCGGTCTGGGACGTGTTGCAGAGTTGCGTACGGCCCGGCAGTCTGGACAGTGCCATCCAGGCGGGCACGCGGGTGCCCAACGATTTCGCGGCGTTCTTCGCAGAGCATCCCGGCATCCGGCTGGTGTGCTTCAACGGGGCCGAGGCGCAGCAGAGTTTTGCGCGGCATGTGCTGCCGACCCTGCGTGTGGAGGGCGTAGGCTTTGTTCGCCTGCCGTCCACCAGTCCGGCGCATGCGATGGCGTTGGAACGCAAGCTGGCGGCCTGGCAAGAGGCGCTACAGAATCCATTGGCCGCAGATGCACCGGAAGGAGACCGTCCATGAAACTGATTGCCGTTGTCACCACCGTTGGCAGCCGCACCGAGGCACAGGCCATGGCACGCGCGCTGGTGGAACGCAAGCTGGCGGCCTGCGCGCAGATTGACGCGATCAAGAGCTTTTACACCTGGGACGGCGCCATCCAGAACGCGACGGAGTTCCGCATCACCTGCAAGACCACGGACGCACAGTACGCTGCGGTGGAAGCGGCGATCCGTGAACTGCACAGCTATGATTTACCGGCCATCCATTCCATTTCGCTTACCGATGTCTATGCGCCGTATGCGCAGTGGATATTGGACAACTCCAGCGGAGGCTAGGACAAAAACTGCCGCAGCTCCGGCGTTTTCGGCCGGTTGAAGATCTCGTCCGGCGTGCCCGCCTCGTGGATCAGGCCCTGGTGCATGAACACCACGCGGTCGCTGACCTTGCGGGCGAAGGCCATTTCGTGCGTGACCAGGATCAGCGTCATGCCCTCATTGGCCAGCATCTCCACCACCTGCAGCACCTCGCCGACCAGCTCCGGATCCAGCGCTGAGGTGATCTCGTCGCACAACAGCACCGTGGGGTCCATGGCCAGCGCGCGGGCAATCGCCACACGCTGTTGCTGGCCGCCGGACAGCTGGTCCGGCATGCGGTCAAACAAATGCCCCAGGCCCACGCGCTCCAGCAGCGCCTGGGCACGGGCCTTTGCATCTTCCTTGGGAATGTCCTTGACCAGGGTCGGAGCCAGCATCACGTTGCGTCCGGCGCTCAGGTGCGGGAACAGGTTGAAGCTCTGGAAGATCATGCCAACCTGCTGGCGCAGTTCGCGCATGGCATTGGCATCACCATGCTGCAGCGCCTGTCCGTCCACCGACAGGCTGCCGCGCTCAAAAGTTTCCAGACCGTTGATGCAGCGTAACAGCGTGCTCTTGCCCGAGCCGCTCTTGCCGATGATGCAGACCACTTCCTTGCGGCCCACCTGCAGGTCGATGCCTTTGAGCACTTCGGTGGGGCCAAAACTCTTGTGCAGGCCGCGGATGTCGACCAGGGCGAACGGGGGATTGGATGGTGTGTCAGTCATAGATCAGGCCAGGCGGCGGTTTTCCAGCCGCTGGCTCCACCACGACAACGGGTAGCACAGGGCAAAGTACAAAAGACCCACGAAGGTGTAGGCCAGGAAGGGTTGGTAGGTGGCGTTGGAGATCATCTGGCCGGCCTTGGTCAGCTCGACAAAGCCGATGACAGAGGCCAGTGCCGTGCCCTTGATGATCTGCACCAGAAAGCCCACCGTGGGCGCAATTCCCACGCGCAGAGCCTGGGGCAGGATCACGTAACGCATCTGCTGCGCATAGCTCAGCGCCAGGCTGGTCGATGCCTCCCACTGGCCCTTGTGAATGGCGTTGACGCAGCCGCGCCAGATCTCGGTCAGGTAGGCGCTGGCATACAGCATGAGGCAGATGGCCGCCGCGACCAGCGGCGAGGTGTCCATGCCCAGCAGCGCCAGACCAAAATAGACAAGAAACAGCTGCATCAGCAGCGGCGTGCCCTGGAAGATTTGCACGTACCAGGCCACCGCCGTGTTCATGCCGCGCAGCTTGCTGAAGCGCAGCAGCAAGAGGCCCATGCCGGCCAGACCGCCGCCGATGAAGGCGATCAGCGAGAGCGCCACCGTCCAGCGCACGGCGCCCAGCAGAAAGGTGAAGATGTCCCACAGAGAAAACTGAACCATGGTGGTGTACTCACTATCGGCTGGAGAAGATGAAGCGCGGCCCTACCCAGTACAGCAACTGCCGCAGCGCAATCGCCAGCAGCAGGTAGATGGCGGTCACGATGATGTAGGACTCAAAGCTGCGAAAGGTGCGGCTGGAAATCAGGTTGGCCGCCTGCGACAGCTCTTCCGCGGAGATCTGTCCGCACACCGCCGAGCCCAGCATGACGATGATGATCTGGCTCACCAGCGCCGGCCAGATGCGTGCCAGCGCCGGTGGCAGCACCACGCGCGAGAAGGTTTGCCACGGGGTCAGCGCCAGGCTCATGGCCGCTTCCAACTGGCCGCGTGGCGTGGTCTGCAGGCCGGCGCGCACGATCTCGCAGGCGTAGGCCCCCAGGTTCAGCACCATGGCCAGTACGCACGCCACCTCCACCGACAGGCGCATCCCCAGCGAGGGCAGGCCGAAGAAGATGAAGAACAGCTGGATGATGAATGGCGTGTTGCGCACCAGCTCCACATAGGCGCCCACCACCCGTTTCAGGATGGGGCCACCATGCAGCCGCGCCCAGGCGCAGGCCGTGCCCAACAGCGCACCCAGCACCGCCGAAAAAGCGGTCAGGGTGACGGTCAGAATCAACCCGCGCAGCAGCATGGGCCACTGTTCCAACACGGTGACAAAGTTGAACTCAATCATGGTGGGTCAGAGCGTGGTACGCAGGCTTAGGAGCATTACTCGGGCAACACGCCGGTGCCACGGCCCAGCCATTTTTGCGAGTATTTCTCCAGCGTGCCATCGGCCTTGGCCGCCAGCAGGATCTCGTTGACCTTTTTCAGCAGCTCGGTTTCGCCCTTGCGCACGCCGATGAAGTTGGGCGAGTCTTTCAGCAACAGCTTGTACTCGGCCTGCACCTGCGGATTCTTCTGCACGGCGGCAGCGGCCACGGCGGCGCCGGTGGCCAGCAACTGGGTCTGCTGCGAGATGAAGGCTGCGACGGTGGTGGAATCGTCCTCAAAGCGCTGGATCTTCAGCGTGGGAGGGGCCACTTTTTGCAGCACGTCGTCCTGGATGGTGCCGCGGGTCACGGCAATGCTCTTGCCGGCCAGGTCGTCAAAGCTTTTGATGGCGAGCGCCTTGGGGCCGAACACGGCCTGGAAGAAGGGCGCGTAGGCCACGGTGAAATCGATGACCTTTTCACGCTCGGGGTTCTTGCCCAGGGCCGAGACGATCAGGTCGATCTTCTTGGTCTGCAGGTAGGGAATGCGGTTGGGCGTGCTGACCGGCACGAACTCGGCCTTCACGCCCAGCTTGTCGGCAATCAGCTGGGCCGTGGCCACGTCCACGCCGGTCAGCTTGAAATCGGGACCCATGTAGCCATAGGGCGGGAAGTCGGAGGCCACACCCAGGGCAATGGACTTCTTGGCCAGGATGGACGAGAGGGAGTCATCCGCATGCGCGGGGGCAGCAAAAGCCAGGACGGCGCCAGTGATCAGACCGGCCACGGTGGTGGAGAGCGCTTTGAATTTCATGGGGATTCCTGTCAATAAAAAAGGATGGGACACGGCAACCCTTGCGCAAGATGTGTGCCACCCGACGCACCTGGCATTGCACTTGCGAACAGATGGAGGACAATGTGAAAAAATTGTTTCTAAGTAATACAAATATGAAACCAGTGTTTCTCATTGGTGCGCTGACTGCCCCATTTTGGGGAAGTCGGCACCAAAACCTGTTACTTGCCCCGCCATGACCAAAACTCTTCCTTTGCGCGAGCGCATCCAGTCCCAGTACGCGGCGTTGTCCCTGGTGGACCGCAAGCTGGCCGACGTGGTGCTGGCACATGAAAAAGACCTGCTGGCCTACAGCGCCACCGAGCTGGCGGCTTTTGCCGGTGTCTCCAAGGCCAGCACGGCGCGCTTCTTCAAGCGCCTGGGCTTTGCCGACTTTCAAGCCTTCCGTCAGCACCAGCGCAAGGGCGTGCCGCAGCCGTCGCCCCTCGCCCATCTGGTGCAACAGGGCACACGCCCCAGTCCCTTGCAGCAACACATTGCCCAGGACGCCCAGCAACTGCAGGCCCTTGCCGACAGCCTGACCGACACCCGCGCGCAGCAGGCCGCCAAGTTGCTGGTGGGTGCACGCCGGGTCTGGGTGGTGGGTTACCGTAATGGCTACATGGCTGCTTTCTATGCACAGGCGCTGCTGTCGCAGTTGCGTGCCGACGTGCATTTGCTCAACGAAGGCTCGGGCGAAGACGCCGAGCTGCTGGCCGATATCCAGCGTGGCGATGTGCTGCTGGCCATGGACTTTCGCCGCCGCACGCGCCGCCTGAGCCAGGTGGTGGGCATTGCCTGTGATGCCGGTGCCGCGCTGGTGCTGGTCAGCGATGCGCGCGTGTCGGCACTGGCCGCACGGGCTCAGGCCCTGTTCATCTGCCCGCCGCAGGGCGAGGCCATTTTTGACTCCTACGTGGGTGCCATCAGCCTGATCAACTACCTGGCCACCGCCGCACTGGCCCAGTTGCCCAAAAAAGCCCGCGCGCGCATGGCCGCCATCGAGCAGGTCCATGCGCAACTGGACGACCTTGAACCCTCCCTTTGAAACGACTCTATCCATGTCCTCCTTTCCCCAACACCCCTTCACGCTGCTGACCAACTCCCGCTTCCAGCCGGGCGAGGCCTATGGCGCCCACCGCAGCACCCTGCTCAGCGCACCCGCGCTGGAGCAGGCCCGGGCCGTCATCACCACCTGGAGCGGCTATGCACCAACACCCCTGTGTGCCTTGCCCGCCCTGGCGCGCGACGCCGGTGTGGCCAGCATCCACTACAAGGACGAAGGGGGCCGCTTTGGCCTGGGCAGCTTCAAGGCGCTGGGCGGTGCCTATGCCGTGGCGCGCCTGCTGTGCCGCGAGCTGGGCCAGCGCCTGGGCCGCAGCGTGATCCATGCCGAGCTGCAGAGCGACCCGGCGCTGCGCCAGGCCTGCGCCGACATCACCGTCACCTGCGCCACCGACGGCAACCATGGCCGCTCGGTGGCCTGGGGCGCGCAGATGCTGGGCTGCCGCTGCGTCATCTACATCCACGCCACGGTGAGCGAGGGGCGCAAAGAGGCCATTGCCCGCTACGGCGCCCAGGTGGTGCGCACCGCCGGCAACTATGACGACTCGGTGCAGCAGGCCGACCGCGACGCCAAGGCCAATGGATGGTTCGTGATCTCCGACACCTCCTACCCCGGCTACATGGACATCCCGCGTGATGTGATGCAGGGCTACCAGCTGATGGTGCACGAGGCGGTGAGCGCATTGCCGCAGTGGCCCACGCATGTGTTTGTGCAAGCGGGCGTCGGTGGTTTTGCGGCGGCGGTGTGCGCGTACTTTTGGGAGCGCAACGTAGAGCAGCGCCCGGTGTTCGTGGTGGTGGAGCCGCAGCAGGCCGACTGCCTGCTGCAAAGCGCGCGCGCCGGTGCCGTGGTCGCGGTCAAGGGCGACCTGGACACGCTGATGGCCGGCCTGGCCTGCGGCGAGGTCTCCCTGCTGGCCTGGGACGTTCTGGCCACCGGCGCCAATGCCTTCTGCACCATCCCCGATGCGGCTGCGGTGGACGGCATGCGACTGCTTGCCCGTCCGCAGCGAGGTGACCCGGTCATCGTCGCCGGTGAGTCCGCTGTAGCGGGCCTGGCCGCGGCCCTGCTGACGGCGCAGGACAGCGCCGCGCGCGCATCGTTGGGCCTGGGGCCGGACAGCCGCGTGCTGCTGTTCGGCAGCGAGGGTGATACCGACCCCGCGCTGTACCAGCAGCTGGTGGGCCGCAGCGCCGCCCAGGTGCTGGCAGACGGGGCTGCCGCATGACGACTCCGCAAATCAATGGGGAGCGACTGCTGGACAGTTTGCACGCGTTGGGCCAGATCGGCGCACTGCCCGGTGGCGGTGTGAACCGTCTGGCGCTGACCGATGCGGATCGCGCGGGCCGCGACTGGACGGTAGCGCGCATGCGCGAACTCGGCATGCGCATCGCCATCGATGGCATTGGCAATATCGTCGGCACCTTCCCGGGAACCGAAGACCTGCCCCCGGTGATGGTGGGCTCGCATATCGACACCGTGCGTACCGGCGGCCTGTATGACGGGAACTACGGCGTGCTGGCCGGTCTGGAAGTCATCGCCACGCTGCGCGAGGCCGGCCTGCATACCCGCCGCCCGCTGGCCGTCGCCGTGTTCACCAACGAGGAGGGCGCGCGCTTCCAGCCCGACATGATGGGCAGCCTGGCCTATGTGGGTGGCTTGCCGTTGCAGGACGCGCTGGC
>JAUSNJ010000147.1 GCA_030645355.1 Rhodoferax sp.
TGTACGGCGTGAAGCGCCTGATCGGCCGCCGCTTTGAAGAAAAAATGGTGCAGAAGGATATCGATATGGTGCCTTACGCCATCATCAAGGCCAAGAACGGCGATGCGTGGATCAAGGTGCGCGACAAGGAGATTTCCGCACCTGAAATTTCCGCGCAAGTGCTGGCGAAGATGAAGAAGACTGCCGAGGATTACCTCGGCGAACCGGTGACCGAGGCGGTGATCACCGTTCCCGCCTACTTCAACGACTCGCAGCGCCAGGCCACCAAGGACGCCGGCAAGATCGCCGGCCTCGAGGTGCTGCGCCTCGTGAACGAGCCGACGGCCGCCGCCCTCGCCTACGGCCTCGACAAGAACAAGAAGCAGGACGAGAAGGTCGCCGTGTTCGACCTGGGCGGCGGCACCTACGACATCTCGATCCTCGAGCTCTACGAAGTCGACGGCACCCGGCAGTTCGAGGTGAAGTCGACCAACGGCGACACCCACCTCGGCGGCGACGACTTCGACCAGAAGGTCATCGACTGGCTCGTCGCGGAGTTCAAGAAGGACCAGACGATCGACCTCTCCAAGGACCCGATGGCGCTCCAGCGCCTGAAGGAAGCCGCCGAGAAGGCCAAGATCGAGCTCTCCGGCACCATGAGCACCGACATCAACCTGCCGTTCATCACGGCCGACCAGTCGGGCCCGAAGCACCTCAACTACCAGCTCACGCGCGCCAAGTTCGAGCAGCTCGTCGACGACCTCGTGCAGCGCACCAAGGCGCCGATGGAGAAGGCGCTCAAGGACGCCGGGCTCCAGCCGTCGGACATCGACGAGATCATCCTCGTCGGCGGCTCGACGCGCATGCCGAAGATCCAGGAGATCGTGAAGGGCTTCTTCAACAAGGAGCCGAACAAGGGCGTGAACCCGGACGAGGTCGTCGCCGTCGGCGCGGCCATCCAGGGCGCGGTCCTCACCGGCGAGCAGAAGGACGTCCTCCTGCTCGACGTCACCCCGCTCTCCCTCGGCATCGAGACGCTGGGCGGCGTGACCACGGTGCTCATCCCGCGCAACACGACCATCCCGACCAAGAAGTCCGAGACCTTCTCCACGGCCGACGACAACCAGACGACGGTCGAGATCCATGTGCTGCAGGGCGAGCGCGAGCTCGCGCTGCACAACAAGACGATCGGCAAGTTCCAGCTGACGGGGATCCCGCCGGCCCCGCGCGGCATGCCGCAGGTCGAGGTCACGTTCGACATCGACGCCAACGGCATCCTGCACGTGACGGCGCGCGACAAGACGACCGGGAAGGAACAGAAGATCCGCATCGAGGCGTCGAGCGGTCTCTCCGATGCCGAAGTCGACCGCATGGTCAAGGACGCCGAGAAGAACGCGGCCGAGGACAAGCGGAAGCGCGAGGAGATCGACACGCGCAACCGGCTCGACACGCTCGCCTACCAGGTGGAGAAGGAGTCCAAGGAGTGGGCCGACAAGATCCCGGCCGACGTGAAGGCACGTCTCGACGGCGCCGTGGAGCGCGCCCGCAAGGCGCACCGCGGCGAGGACATGACCGAGATCAAGGCGGCGCTCGAGGAGCTCACCGCCGCCTTCCAGGCCGCGGGCCAGGCGGTCTACGCCGCGCAGGCGGCCCCGGCGCCGGATGCCGGCACGCCGGGCGAGGAAGCCCCGGTCGGCGCCGACAAGAAGGACGACGTCGTCGAGGCCGATTTCGAGATCGTGGACGACAAGAAGGCGTAAGGGATTCTCGCACCATCGTTCGTACGGCCATGCGCCGTGCGGAAGGGAAACCTTCCGCACGGCGCATGGTACAGAAGGTGAGCTAGATTGCACCGACC
>JAUSNJ010000078.1 GCA_030645355.1 Rhodoferax sp.
GTGCCGGGGCGCACACCCTCCCACAGCTTGAGTTCACAGGAGATCGTTCCCGTGATGGAGGTGATCTTGACCGTGTCACCGTTCTTGAGCCCCAACTTTGCGCCATCCATCGGATTCATCTTGACCACATCGCTCCAGGACACATCACCCGGATCGACCTTCTTGAACTCCTGGTACCAGGGCACGTTCTGCGAGCGGCCTTCGCGGTTCAGGCGCGACTTGTAGTCGATGAATGTCAGTGGGTAGTCGGCCAGACTGCCGTGGCGTTTTGCCGGCTCATAGTGCGGCACAAAGGCCAGCTCACCGCGTGCCACGTAGCCGCTAACGGTCAGGATGTCGTCGGTCGTGGTCTCGTATTTCTTGGCGTGTTCGAGCAGGCCAGCCTTCAGCGATTCGCTGTAGAACTCGAACTTCTTGGTGGGGGTGCTGAACTTGCCACCCCAGCCCTTTTTGAGCGTGTACTTCGGGCCGCTGAACATGCCTTTCTTCTTGAAATCGGCCCAGCCATTGATCGGCGCATCGCCCTTGAGCGGCTCCTTGGCCTTCCAGATCGGCGCGCTGGTCATCTTGGCGGCAATCTCGCTGAACTCCAGCGCCGTCGTGGGTGCCCGTCCGGTCTCCGGATCCTTGAACTCGTTCGCGTAGTAGTCAAACAGGTTGGCGAAACCCTTGGCCTTGAGCTTCTCGGCCAGCAGCCACATCACTTCGGTCTCTTCCTGCTTCACATCCCATAGGCGCTTGATGGCACCTTGCTGGATCGATGCATAGGCGTAGCCGTTGCCCATGTTGGTGACGATGGACCAGCCTTCGGCCGAGTTGAAGGTTGACGGCAGCACGATGTCGGCAAACATCGTCATCTCGGACGCGCTCGGCACCATGTGCACGAAGAACGGAATCGCGGCCAGCGCCTTTTCCCACCGGTCGGCGCCGGTACAGGAGAACGCAAAGTTGGACCAAGACGAAATAAACACCTTGCAGGCCCCCGGATCCTTCAGCATGCCATTGGCCACGTTGTTAGTGACCACGCCGCTGCCGGGCTTGGCACCCATCATGGCGGGCATGTCCTTGGCGCCACGGCCGTCAAGCTTCTTGCCTTTGGCCGCGGTCTTGGCCTGGTCATCGACGTATTTATCCAGGCTCGGGAACTTGGCAGTCGGCACGCTGCCGCTTTGCCAGACGCCGCCTTCGACGTCGATGGAGCCCAGCAGACCATTGAGCGCATGTACGGCCATCGCGCTATAGGTGCCACGCGGGTGCATGGCCGCACCCGGGCCCATCCAGACCGTTACCTTGGGTGCGGCCTTGCCCATGGCGCGGGCCACCCGCACGATCTGCGCGGCGGGAATCAGTGACTCTTTTTCACCCCAGGCGGGCGTGCGGTCCTTGAGTTCCAGGTTCCACCATTTCACCAAGCCATGGGTTTCCCTCTCGGCAAAGGCGGCCTCGTCCACCGCTTTTCCAGCCACAAACAGGTTCTTGCCGTCTTTGAAGTCACCCACAAACTCGCGGTTCCACAGGCCTTCTGTCAGCAACACGTGGGCGATGGCGCCCGCCAGCGCACCATCGGTGCCGGGTTTGATCGGCAACCACTCGTGCGCCTTGGCCGCGATGTTGGACAGGCGGGGGTCCACGGCGATCACGGTGCCGCGCTTGACGATGTCCGGGAAGCGATTCATGGTGTTGGGAACCATGCGGTTGGAGGCCAGCGGGTCGCAACCCCAGGCCACCAGGCAATTGGTCTTTTCCAGGTCGTAGTCGCGGTAGCCGAAAAAGCCCTGCGTCAGGCCCGGGCCCATCTTCTCGGCCTCGGCACATATGGCACTGTGCGAGAAGTAGTTGCCGGTGCCAAAGATCTTGGGCAGCGTGCCATAGAGCAGCTCGGTGGAGGTGGGTGAATAGCGGCCCCGCATGTAGGTCAGCTTGTGGGTTTCGCCGGCCGTGCGCAGCGCAATCATCTTGTCGGCAACCGTGCTGAGTGCTTCGTCCCAGCTGATGGGCACAAATTTTGGATCGATACCACGGCCCTTCAGCGGGTTGGTGCGTTTCATCGGCACTTTGATGCGGTCCGGGTCATACATCTGCTGCGGACTCAGGTGGCCGCGTGGGCAGACATAGCCATGGTTGGTCTTGGACAGCGGGTTGCCGCGCACGCGTGTGGCACGGCCGCCTTGCACATAAATCTGGATGGCACACCATTGGGTGCAGCCCTGGCAGGTGCTGGCCACCCAGTCGCCCACTGCGGGGCTACAGGGTTTGGCTTTACGGGGAATCAGCGCACTGTGCAGCGGTTCCTGTGCCATTCCCGCGCAACCCGTTACCAACGCCCCGGCAGATACACCCGAGACCATGATAAATATCCGTCGTGTCAGCTTCATGAAGTACTCCTGAAATGATCCGGGCAACCTGCCGATTGCGATAGATCAAAGCATAGGAGTGCTGCGAAACAATTTGTTGTTCTGGATCAAGAGTTGCGAAGGCGCCGCAGCACTGCTGCGGGCTACCCTTGCCAATTGTCGCGGCGCTATGCCGTCTTCTTGCGCGGCGCCCGGTGTGCCGGAGCAGGCGCCGGCACCAGCCTGGGTTTCGCGCGCGGCACGGCCTTGGCCTTGGGTTTGGCGACACGGGTTGTCGTGGTCACCTTGGTCACTTTGCCGGCATTTGCTGCAGACTTCACGGAGTGCACTGCGGCACCGGGCAGAAACGCCTTTTCCATATCGGCCAGGGCATCGGCGGTATAGACCGCCAGGCGCTGCATGCTGGGCAGCGACGAATGGCAACCGGTGAAGCCGAAGTTCATGTAGCCGGCATAGCTCTGGCACGTTATGTTCAGGGCCTGGCCGTGCGTCACGATGGATGCGGGATAGGTTGCCACCATTTCGGCGCCACGGAAATACAGCGGCGTGTCCGGGCCGGGCACGTTGGAGATGGTGATGTTGATCATGGGCCGAGTGCGCCCACCTATGCCGGTGAGCAGGGTCTGAATGGTGGGCGTCATCAGCAGCACGGTGTACTGCATCATGGCCTGGCGGGGCAGGCTCTGCACCTGCTCCTTGGCCTGCTTCACCGACTGGCGGATGGCTGCCAGTCGCTCGCGCACGTCGGCAATATTGGTGCCCAGCGTGGACACGATGAAGGTGATCGCATTGCCATTGCCGTTGTCGTCCTTGGGGCGCACCGACACCGGAATGCCGGCGGTCATGGGTTTGTGCGGCAAGCTGTTGCGCTCGTCCAGAAAGCGCCGCAGCGCGCCGCCGCAAATGGCCAGCACGATGTCGTTGAGCGTGCAGTCTGCCGCCGCCGCCAGTGCCTTCATGCGCTCCAGTGAAAACTGCTGCGTTGCAAAGCGGCGTTTTTCGCGCACGCGGCCATTGAGGATGGAGCGCGGTGCGTCAAAGGGAACGGCCATGCCGTTGCCCGGCTCCATGGCGCGCTTGACCATCCTGCCGAAGCCGGCGGCCAGTTGGGGTACGGTGGCGGCCTGGATGCGCAGCTCTTGCAGCGCGCCGGCAATGGCATGGGTTACTGTGGGCAGCAGCGCCTCGTGCGTGGATCGCGCCGTCGTGGCGCGCGGCTCTTTGCCAGCGGCCCAGAAGGGCGGCAGGTGCAGGCTGTGCTCCGGGTCCGCCGACATGCCGCGCTGCAGCAGCTTGACTCCGCTGATGCCGTCGATCAGCGAATGGTGCATCTTGATAAACCAGGCGAAACGGTTGCCTTCCAGCCCCTCGATGATGGTGCACTCCCAGGGCGGACGCGACAGGTCCAGCGGCGTGCTCTGAAGGCGGCCCACCAGCTCGCCCAGTTCCCGCTCGCCGCCCGGCCAGGGCAGTGCGGCGTGGCGCACGTGGTATTCCAGGTCGATGTTTTTGTCCTCCACCCAGGTGCGCACCGGGTTCATGCTGAAGGACGGTTTGAGGCACTGGTTCCACGGCGCCACGAATTTGCGGTGGCTGCGGAACTCCGCCATCATTTTGCGCATGAAGTCCTTGGGCGCGTCGTCCGGCAACTTGAACTGCAGCAGGCCACCGACATGGTTGGGCGTAGCGCGCGTCTCGGTAACGATCCAGGCGGCGTCTAGCGGATTGAGGCGGATGTCATGCATGGTCTTGTGATGGGGGATGGTGGATACGTGGCAGAAGCTTACACCGACTCAGTGCTCCTCCATCAAGCCTACAGTCCGATGCCAACTGGGCTGGTGTGCGACACGCCTGCGCGGTGGATAAAGCAAAGAAACGGTGGAAACACATTTCTCTTGCGCTAAAACAGCTTGAAATTCCCCATAAAAGCGCATACTGAAAGTTGCCATCTGAAAGGAGTTCCCCAATGAAAACAATGCAACAAATGCGCGTCGGCATAGCCGCTGCCGTCAAGATCGCTGTAGGGCTGGTATGCGTCACCTCAATCGGTGTTGCGGTGGCAGCGCCCAAGCCGCCATACAGCTACTTTTCGGTAGGTGACCCGACAAGGGCTCCGGTGATCAATCCCTCAGACCGGGCCAGTACCCCGTCGTACGTGCTGATGGGCGGCGGCCCGGATGTGGACCAGGCATTCCAATGGATGATCCAGCGCGCCGGCATCAAGGCCGGATCCGGTGGCCGCTTTGTGATCATCCGCGCATCGGGCACCGAAGCCTACAACCCCTACATCTACTACAGCGATGCCAACGGGGGTACGTCAACATTACCACCCACCAATCAGGACGGATGGGTGGGTGGTGCATACCTGGGGCTGAGTTCGGTTGAGACGCTGGTGATCCCCAGCATTGCCGCAGCCAACCATACGACCGTGAACCAGATTGTGGCCCGGGCCGACGCCGTGTTCATCGCCGGAGGCGACCAGAGCGATTACATCAAGAACTGGAAAAACACCCAGCTTGACTGGACGCTACAGACCCTGATGAGCCGCAAGGTACCCATTGGCGGAACCAGTGCTGGCCTTGCAGTTCTGGGTCAGTTTGACTTTGCTGCGCTGCGTGGCACCGTCACGTCTGCGCAAGCCCTGGCTAACCCATACAACCGATACATGAGCCTGGACCCAACGCCTCAAACGCTCACGCCAACCTCTCCCAGTTTTTCCGCGGGCGCCTTCTTTGCGCCATCGCCCCTGTTCAACACTGTTTTGGACGCACATCTGGATGAACGCGACCGCATGGGTCGGCTGTTGGTATTCACATCCCGGTTGATTGCTCCGTATTACGCGGCCGGCTGCAGTGGCGGCATTCTGGTGCCCAGGGAAGCCCAGAGCCTGTCGCCGACGCCCTACGGTGATATTGTTGCTCGCGGAGTCGGGGTAGGCGTGGAAGCAGCATTGCTGGTGTCGGGCGATGGCGCGGCAAGCACCCCCATCACGGCGTCACTGGTCACCAACCCGACGACCACGACACGCAGCGCGGGCTATTTTGTGCTGCCCCAAAACTACCCCGGCCAGTGTGCCAGCGGCAAACCCCTCTCCGGTGTAACGGCCACTGTTGTCAAGGTGGACCGGTTGAATCCGTCCTTCAACCTATCCACCTGGTCGGGGGGTTACGCACCCTATACGCTGCGCGTCGACAATGGCGTGATGACCGTAACGGGGAACGGAGGCAACCCGTATTGATCCAGCAGTCACTTCACCCGCTTGTACCGGCTGTACCCACCCAGGTCGCGTTCTTTGGGCCGCAGTACCAGCGCGGTTTTCGGTGGCACCGTCACAGTCAGGAAGCCGGAACCAAACGTTGTGATCGCCTTGTCGGCGTGTAGGGCATCTACCAACGGCGTGTCGTCCATCAGGTGGGCATTGGCCACCATCACGCGCTCAGTTACTTCGTGGCCGGTCGGGTTGGCCAGCACCAGCACGGTCTCCAGTGCGCGGTCGGTGTGGCGTTCAAAGGCGTAGAGCTTTTCAGCCTCCACCAAGCGGAAGTCCCCCACCCGCAAAGCACGGTGAGTCTTGCGCAGCGCAATCAGTTGCTTCATCCAGACCCACTCGGGGTTGTCGCTCTGCATCAGGTCCCAGCGCATGGGGCTGCGGTTCTCGGGGTCGGGGCCGCCGGTCATCCCCACTTCAGCGCCGTAGTAAATGTTGGGCGCGCCGGGCAGGGTAAATTGCAGCGTCTGCACCATGCGCCGCAGTGTAGTGTCGGGAAACTGGTTCGCAATGCGGGGAATGTCGTGGTTGTCGATCACCATCCACGACTTGAGCATGGGCTCAATGCCCGCATCGCGCACCATGCGCTCGGTCATGCGCGCGCCCATGATGGTAGACAGCTCGCCGTTGGCCACGCCCAGCACAATCTGGCGCAGGCTGAAGTTCATCACCGCGTCCATGGACTGCAGCCACTCGCCAGGGTAGTTGGCGATCTCACCCACCACCAGCGAGCCGGGCTTTTGCTTGTGGGCGGCATCCGTCAAGTCCCGCAAGACCTTGTGGCCCAACTCAAACGCCGTGTCCAGACGCCAACCATCCGCGCCATCGCGCAAATAGCTGCGCACCACCGACTCAGGCGATGCGTACAGGTGGTTGCGCACGGCGGGGTTTTCGAGGTTCAACTCGGGCAGGTTCTGAAAACCCGTCCACACCCGCGCGCCGCCCGCGTACTGTGGGCCGATGGCAAACCAATCGCGCCACGGGCTCTTGGGGTTTTTGAACGCATCCTGAAACTTGGGCGCATTGCGCCCCATGTGGTTGAACACACCGTCCAGCACCAGCTTCATGCCGCGTTGGTGCACATCCGTGGCCAGTTGCTTGAACTCCTGGTGCGTGCCGTACTCGGGGGAGATCGCCTTGAAATCGAAGGCGTCGTACTTGTGGTTGGTGTAGGCCAGGTGAATGGGGTTGAGGTACAGCACGTCAGCGCCCAGGCGCTGGATGTGGTCCAGGCGTGTGGTCAGGCTTTGCAGGTCGCCGCCCCAGAAGTCCAGCTCCGCGCTGTTGAGCTTGGCGTCTGCCAGGTACACGCCGGGCTTGGCCGGCTCGGACCAATCGCGCAGCACCTTGGGCGCGGGGTAGAGCGCGCGTTTGGCATTCAGGTTGGCAGACGGAACATACCGGTCGACGATGACCTGGTACACGATGGCACCATTGCGCCAGTCACGTTCACGCGCATCAAATTGCGGATGGGGCGTCACTGCCAGCGCGCCAGTGGCAAAAGCCGCAGTGTGCAAACCCAGAATACATTTGAGAACGAAGTGTTTTTCCGGACGTTTCATGGTTTCAAACTTCTTCTGGTCAAGTCAACACTGCTACAAAACATATAGCAGCTCACACAATACCCACGAGGGCTAGCGCTTCAAATCGTTTGAACCATCGCGGCCGTAGATGCGGCACAGCTCGGCCAGGCGGCAGGCATGCTCGGGCAGCACCTGCGACCACTCGAAGCGCCACTCCCAGTAGCCCTCGCACTTGCCGGGAAAGTTCATGCGGTGCTCGGTACCCAGGCCCAGGATGTCCTGCATGGGGTGGATAGCGGTGTCGGCCACGCTGGCGCAGGCGGCGCGTATCAGGTCCCAGTGGATGTCGTGGCCGTCGACGGCCAGGTAATCGCACACGTTTTTGCGTTCCTTGTCCGACGCGCTCTCCCACCAGCCAACGGTGGTGTCGTTGTCATGGGTGCCGGTGTATACCACGGTGTCGTTCTGGTGGTGGTGCGGCAGGAAGGTGTTGGTGCTGTCGTCCCCAAACGCGAACTGCAGGATGCGCATGCCGGGGAAGGCAAACTCGCGGCGCAGGGCCTCCACATCGGGCGTCACCTCGCCCAAGTCTTCGGCAATGATGGCCAGCGGGCCCAGCGCGGCGTGGATGGCGTTGAACAGCGCGGCACCCGGTCCGGGCAGCCACTGCCCCTTGATGGCCGTGGGTTCACTCGCGGGCACCTCCCAATAGCTGGCGAAGCCGCGGAAGTGGTCGATGCGCACGATGTCCACCAGCTCAAAGCTGCGCCGGATGCGCTCGATCCACCAGGCGTAACCCTCCTGGGCGTGGGCGCTCCACCGGTAGATGGGGTTGCCCCAGCGTTGGCCGGTCGCGCTGAAATAGTCGGGCGGCACGCCTGCCACCACGCGGGGACGGCCGTTGGCGTCCAGATCAAACAGGTCCTGGCGGGCCCAGACCTCGGCGCTCTGGTAGGCAATAAAAATCGGCGCGTCGCCGACGATCTGGATGCCCCGCCAGTTGGCATAGGCGCGCAGGCGCAACCACTGGGTGAAGAAGCGCCATTGGCAAAATTTCCAGAAGTCAATGCGCTGGGCGTGCGTGCTGCGGGCCTGATCCATGGCGGTGGGTTCGCGCAGGGCCAAGCCGCCCTCCCACTCGCACCAGTCTTTCCAGTTGAAGTGTTCGGCCAGCGACATGAACAGTGCGTAGTTGTCCAACCACGCGCTGTGCGCCTGGCAAAAGGCATCAAACGCCGCCTCGTGTTGAGCGGGTGCAGTCGCAAACGCGCGCGCGGCACGCGCCAGGCGCTCTATGCGCCAGGGCCATACGGCTGCAAAATTCTGGCGCTGGGTCTCAAAGCCTGCGTCGGGGATCAGGTCATCGGGTTGCAGCCAGCCCTCGCGCTGCAGGTCTTCCAGGTCGATCAGCAACAGGTTGCCGGCAAAGGCCGAGCTGCTCATGTACGGCGAATTGCCCGGCCCGATGCCGCTGAGCGGCAGGATCTGCCACAGCTTCTGGCCGGCGGTCTGCAGCCAGTCGACAAAATGGTAGGCAGCGGTGCCCAGGTCACCGCTTCCAAACGGCCCAGGCAAGGACGTGGGGTGCAGCAGCACGCCACTTTTACGCGGAAATTTCATGTCGGACTACCGGTTACGTTCCAGATGCTGTGCGCATACTGTGCGATGGTGTGGTCCGACGAGAATACGCCCATCGCCGCCACGTTGGCAATGGCACAGCGCGTCCAGTCTTCGCTTCGTTGATACAAGTCATCCACGCGCAGCTGCGCCGCCACATAGCTGGCGTGGTCGGCCAGCAGGAAATAGCGGTCTTTAGTGCCCAGCAGGCTGTCGACCAGCTCGGTGTAGCGCCCGGGATCGTCCGGCGAAAAGTAGCCTTGTGCAATGGCATCGATGACGCCTTGCAGCACCGGGTTATCGTGCAGCGCCGTGTCACTGTGGTAGCCGCTCTGCTCCAGCGCCGCCACCTCCGGGGTCTTCAAGCCGAAGATGAAAATATTGTCATCGCCCACGGCCTGGCGGATTTCGATGTTGGCGCCGTCATCGGTGCCAATGGTCAGCGCCCCGTTCATGGACAGCTTCATGTTGCCGGTGCCCGACGCCTCGGTCCCGGCCGTGGAGATTTGCTCCGACAGGTCGGCGCCCGGCATGATGGTCTCGGCCACCGACACGCCATAGTTGGGAATGAACACCACCTTCAGTTTGTCGCCAACGCGTGCGTCGTTGTTCACCACCTGGGCGACGTCGTGGATCAGGCGGATGATGGTCTTGGCCATGCGGTAGCTGGAAGCCGCCTTTCCGGCAAAGATGACGGTGCGGGGCTGCCACGCGGCCTGTGGATTCGCCAGGATCGCCTGGTAGCGGGTGATGACATGCAGCACGTTGAGCAACTGGCGCTTGTACTCGTGGATGCGTTTGACCTGCACGTCGAACAGGCTGGTCGGGTCGACGGTGATGCCCGTGGTCCTGGCAATGTAGGCGGCCAGGCGCTCCTTGTTGGCGGCCTTGACGGCACTGAAGGCGGCACGAAACGATGCATCCGCCGCCAGAGGAGCGATGCGCTGCAGATCCGTCAGGTCCAGGCGCCACTGGCTGCCGATGCGCTGGTCCAGCAGACTGGCCAAGCCGGGGTTGCATTGCGCCAGCCAGCGCCGCGGCGTGACGCCATTGGTCACATTGACAAAGCGCTGGGGCCAGATCGCCGCAAAGTCAGCGAACAGGGTTTGCACCAGCAGATCCGAGTGCAATGCAGAGACGCCGTTGACGGTGTGGCTGCCAACAATGGACAGGTTGGCCATGCGCACGCGGCGCTCGCCGGACTCGTCGATCAGCGACAGGCGCGACAGGAAGTCGTGGTCGCCAGGCCGGTGGGCCGCGGCCAGCAACAAAAAGTCGTGGTTGATGCGCAGAATGATGTCCAGGTGGCGCGGCAGCAGGCGCTGCATCAGCGCCAAGGGCCAGGTCTCCAGCGCCTCGGGCATCAGGGTGTGGTTGGTGTACGAGAACGTCTGCGTGCACAGCGACCACGCGGTATCCCAGGCCAGGCCGTGCTCGTCACACAGCAGGCGCATCAGCTCGGCCACGCTCATGGCGGGGTGGGTGTCGTTGAGGTGGATGGCAACTTTCTCGGGCAGATTCAGCAGGCTGTCGTTCTCGCTCAGGTGCCGTTTGACCAGGTCCTGCATCGCGGCGCTGACCAGGAAGTATTCCTGTTTGAGGCGCAGTTCGCGCCCAGCATCGGTGCTGTCATTGGGGTACAGCACCCAGGAAATGCTCTCACACTGGTTCTTGTACGCAGCGGCGGCGGCGATGTCGCCGGCATTAAAGGCCTGTAGATCCAGCGCTTGCGGGGCCAACGCCTTCCACAGGCGCAGGGTGCTGACGCGCTGGGTGCCGTGGCCGGGCACCACCATGTCATGGGCGCGAGCCAACACCGTGCTGCCGTTGCTCCAGACGGGCTTGCCGTCCACACACTCGACTGTGCCACCCAGGCGCACCGTGTAGGTGTCTTGGGGGCGCGCAAACTCCCAGGGCGTGCCACCCACCAGCCAGGCGTCCGGCCCTTCTGTCTGGGCGCCGTTGTCCAGGTGCTGGGCAAACATGCCGAATTCGTAGCGCAGACCGTAGCCAAACGACGGCAATCCCAGCGTGGCCATGGAGTCCAGAAAACACGCTGCCAGACGACCCAGGCCACCGTTGCCCAGCGCGGCGTCGGGCTCGTGCTCCATGGCGTCTTCCAGCGTGTGGGCATGGGCTTGCAGGGCCTCGGCGGCCGGACCAGTGAGGTCCAGCGCATCCAGCGCGTTGGACAGGGAGCGCCCCATCAGGAATTCCATCGACAGGTAGTACACCCGCTTCGGCCTGGCCTGGCTATCTGCCGCCTGGGTGGCAGACCAGCGGCCAGCCAACTGTTCGCGCGCAAAGTGCGACAGCGTCTGCATCTGGTCCTGCAGACTGACTGGTCGATGGTTTGAATCGATCTTTTCGCTCAGGCGCAGATGGGAGGGTGACACCGGGTTCAGATTAGCGGGACGGGGCATTCAGAGCACTCCAAAACAACGTAAATGTAGTAAAACAACAAGTGTAGTCTACCACCACCCACAAGGAGTCACCCACGGGAAAACACTAACAATTACCCACACTTTCGCCAGGAAATGTAGTCAAATTACTGTTTAAACGGCCGAATCGAACAACAAGATCCGGGCCCGCCACTAGCGGCTGTGCGAGGTCAGATGCGCCAAAGGACCGGCAGCACTGACACCCGGCGCCTTACGGCGCGCGCCCGACGTGGACTGGCCCGGAGCCACCTCGTCCAGGCCCATGGTGGCATCGCTACCCAAGGCGGGAACGCTGGTGCCCCGGTGCAGGGTGACACCCACCACCAGAATATCCACCATCAGCAGGTGCAGGATGCGGCTGATCATCGGCACTTGGGTGGCGATGTCCTCCACATGGTCCACGATCAACGCCAGGTCGGCCTTGCGCGCCAGTGGCGACTGGCTTTCGGTAATGGCCACAACCTTGGCACCGCGCTCTTGCGCTGCTTCCGCCACGGCCAACAACTCGGCAATGCGTCCGCTGCTGCTGATGATGAGCACCACGTCATCCGGGCGCAGCAGCTGGGCGGACAGGGTTTGCAAGCGGGGGTCGGTATAGGCCACGGCCGACACCCCGACCCGCAAAAACTTGAATTGCGCGTCACTGGCGACGGCGCCGTAGTGACCCACCGCATAGATTTCGAGTCGCCGCGCATCCGCAATCATGCGCATGGCGCGGTCCATGCTGTCACGGTTCAAGTGGTCGCGCGCCTGCAGAATGGCCGACGCGGTGTTGCCCAGCACCTTGGCACCGAGCTCCAGCATGGAGTCCTTGCCGGTAACCTGGGTGTGGGTAATGGGAATGGTGCCGGTCAGGCCCGAAGCCAGGCGCAGCTTGAAATCCGACAGGCCTTCACAACCCAGTGAACGACAGAACCGGATGACGGTGGGCTGGCTGACATCGGCCGAACGCGCAATCGTGGCAATCGGGTCATTCAGCGCCGAGCGGGGTTGCGCCAGTACGTGCTGTGCAACCCGCTGCTCGGCGGGCGACAGGTTGACCAGGGCACGGCGGATCTGCGCCAGAATGGCCGAGCCGCTGGCGCCGTCAAGCTCACGCAACTGCGACGACAAAATAACGGCCGCACCCAGCAGCGTGGCATTGGTTGCGGTGATGACGAAGGTCGGGATGCCCTTCATGTAATCCGTAAAGCGCCCCTTGTCTTCAAAGCGCTCCCGAAACGGGCTCTGGTCGAAATACAGCCCCAGGCGGGGCACGATGCCGCCACCAATGTAGATACCACCAAAGGCACCCTGGCTGACCGCCAGATTGGCCGCGGCCGTGCCCAAAATAGCGCAAAACACATCGATGGTTTCCTTGCACAGCGGGTCGCTGCCCTCCAGCGCCAGGCGGGTGATCTCAGGTGCGTCCAGCGTGCGCTCGGGCAGGCCCGCGCGGTCGGTCAGCGCGCGAAAAATCAGCTCAATCCCGGAGCCCGACAGCAAGCGCTCAAACGACACGTGCTGATAGGTGCGCCAGGCGTATTGCAGGATGGCAATCTCACGTTCGTCGTGCGGCGAAAAGCTGGTGTGTCCACCCTCGGTCCCCAATGCGATCCAGCCGTCATCCGCCGGGATCAGACCGGACACGCCCAGGCCAGTACCCGCGCCGATGAGCCCCACCACACTGCGCGGCACCGCGGTACCACCACCAAACTGGCGGCGCTGTTGCGACGTCAGCGTGGGAACGGCCATGGCCAGGGCCGTGAAGTCATTGACCACCACCAGATTGTCAAAATTTAGGCGCTGGCGCATCTGCTCGATCGAGAACTGCCAGTGGTAATTGGTCATGCGCACCTGGTCGCCCGCGACCGGGTTGGCAATGGCCACTGCCGCCTGCTTGATGTCGCCAGGCGCCACCCCCTTGAGTCCGGCCAGGTAGGCCGTGATGGCCGCATGAAAGTCCGCAAAATCCTCGCAGCGCAAGGACTCCGTCTGTTCAAAAACGTGGGGGGCCACCTCCAGCGCAAACCGGGCGAATGTGCCGCCAATGTCGGCAATCAGGCGCGGGTGGTCAAAACGCGGTTCGGACATGTATGCTTCCCTTTGTCATGGATTCGTCAAGGGTGAAAGCTTAACCGGCCAGCGCCCCCTGGGTTCAGGGCAGCGTGTCGAGCGCTCTGCCCGCTCCCACCAGAGCCGGTGTAGATGCCGTGATGACCCACACCGGTAACGTGGAAAGCAGGGGCTGGTAGCGACCCTTGTTCTCAAAACTTTGCCGAAAGACAGCCGCGTCGAACGCAGTATCCAACCGGGGTACCACGCCTCCACCAATGTAGACACCGCCCAGAGAGCCCAGCGTCAAGGCCAGATTGCCCGCGACATTGCCCAGAAAACGGGTGAAGTAGTGAACCGCCTGCACGCACTGCGCATCATCCCCGGCTATGGCCGCAGCGGTTACATCCGCCGGCTCCAGATCGCGTGCAGGCCAACCTTCCAGCACGCAAACGGCCTGGTACATATTGACCAGCCCCGACCCCGACAGCACCCGCTCGGCACTAACGTGCGCAAACTTCTTGCGCAGTATCGACAACAGGCCGGCCTCTATGTCATCACTGGCAGACAGCGTGACGTGGCCACCCTCACCACTGAGGGCGCTATAGCGTCCCGTTGCATCAGGGACCAGACCCGATACACCCAAACCCGTGCCTGGGCCAAGCAATGCAATGGTGGCCCCCGCAATGGCCGCGCCACCGCCCAGGGGGCGCAGATCAGACGCCTTCAACGCTGGCAGACTCAGGGCCAGCGCAGTGAAGTCGTTGACCACCAGGCAGCGCTCCAGCGCCATGGCCTTCTGAAAAGCGGCAATGGAAAAACGCCAGGTACTGTTGGTCAGGCGCACCTCGTCACCGGTGATGGCCGTTGCTATTCCGATCCCGGCCCAAGCGGGGTTCTTGTGACCATGCGCGGCCAGGTACTTGGTGGCGGACTCCAGTATGGATGCGCTCGCCTCGCAGGGCTGAACCGAGACATCCTGCAGTTCGGCATCCGCCGAGCCCTGCCACGCCCAACGGGCGTTGGTACCACCAATGTCTCCCAACAACCTCGGATAGCCTTGATTCATGCCCAATGTCCTTCACGGCGGCCTGTGCAGGCCAAATTTGTAGTCAAAAAACACAATGCGCAATGCAACGTTTCCAGCCACGGCGGCAAGAAAACCATTGTCCATGCAAGAAGCTCCTACGGAACTTTAAAAAAATGTGCCCGATGTTAGTAGAACAACAAACCATGCTCGACCCAACATCAAAAAAATTCCGCATTCCCAAAAAAAACCCCATCGTTTTGACGATGGGGTAAACCTCTTGAGAACCCAACCAACGTAAAACCAAGTCGCAGGAATTTGTGATGCACAAACCCACACACATCACACCACCCCACAACACCCAGCACCCTCGGCTGCAAGTTTGCACTCGTCAACCGAATTCACAAAACCTAAATGTAGTTTGAGTACACACACAACATAGCGATTTCGAAAAACGCGCTGAAGTGGCCGCAGTTTAGTCCATAAATGTTGTGTATTCCACAAAAATAAAGCAAAACTGCACAAACATTAAGCAGTTAAGGGTTTGTGCCTATGTCTGTGTATTTCTTGTTTTGGTACAAACGTGATGCAACCGAGGGTCGCAAGAACCACCGGTCGAGCCTTTGACGCCCCCTCAAAGAATGTGCAACAAAATGTGTTTCAGGAAAAAATTTATGAAGAACGCCCCCTCCCAGCCCGCTGGCGCACCCCATGCGCGCAGCTCGCTGTTCAAGCTAGCCCCTATTGCCGCCGGTTGCGCCGTATTGATCATGACAACCAGCGGAGCCTATGCACAGGATGCAACCGCCCTGGGCACGGTGACCGTCACGGGTATCCGCAAGGGTATTGAAGCCGCGATTTCCACCAAGAAGAACTCCGATTCCATCGTTGATGCCATCTCCGCGGAAGACATTGGCAAGCTGCCCGACGCCACAGTTGCCGAGTCCATCGCCCGCTTGCCCGGTGTGACGGCCCAGCGCGACATGCGCACCGGCAAGGCATCGACCATCAGCATCCGCGGTATGTCGCCTGACTTCAACGGCTCCCTGTTGAATGGCCGCGAGCAAGCTTCCACTGGCGACAGCCGTGCCCCATCGTTCGACGTGTATCCCGCCGAATTGATGAGCGGTATCGTCGTGTACAAGACACCAGACGCAACGCTGGTTGGGCAAGGCCTGTCCTCCACAACCGACCTGCGCACACTCAAGCCCCTGGACTTTCCCGGCCGCACCATGGTTGTGAATTTGAAGAAGAAGACCAGCGGTATCGGCTCTGGTGCTCCCGAACAGGGCGACGGCAACACAGGCAGCTTCTCGTATGTAGACCAGTTCGCCGACCGCACCATTGGTTTGGCCCTGGGCGTCACACGCAACCGCGATCGCAACAACCAACAGGTCAAGTTTGATTCATGGGGTGGATGGGCAGCCGACTGGAACAACCCCGCCACAGGAACATCGGTCAAAGTACCCGGCGGTTTCAAGGCTGATGTGGAAACAACCGGTCAAGACCGCGATGCCGTGCTGGCCGTGTTGCAGTTCAATCCCAGCAAGGACTTCAAGACGACCATCGACGTCCTGTCCTCCAAGGGCAAGGGCACTTATCGCCGCACTGGCCTGGAAGGTGCGGTCGCTGGCGGTGCGGGTGACTATGATCCCGATGGCGTGCTGAGTAACGCAACCGTGGTGGGCGGTGTCGCCACATCCGGCACGATCAACAACTACAAGGGTGTGGTGCGCAACCACATGACCACGTACGACGACAGCCTGGTATCCATCGGACTGAACTCCAGCCTGAAGACCGGTTCCTGGACGACGACACTGGACCTGGCGAACTCCAAGGCAACGCGCGACGAGCAGCGCTACGAAACCACCGCGGGTCAACCCGGCGACTACAAAAACAGTCCTGGCGGTCTGCCACCCTTGGGCAGTATTTCCTGGACTGGGTTCAACGGCAGCAATTTCGCTGACGTGAAGTACACGACCAGCGTCAACTACGCTGATCGTTCAAAAATTGCACTGACCGACATCAACGGCTGGGGCGGTACCGACAATGGCGCACGTTTTGCACAGGCAGGCTATCTGGCACGCCCCAGCGAAACGGACACCGTCAACAACATCCGCCTGACCGAAAGCAAGGAACTGGATTGGGGTCCCCTGGTATCCGCCCAGTTTGGCATCAATGTTGCCAAGCGCGACAAGCAGCATTCCGCGCTGGAGTACACCTTGCAGATCGCCGGACAGGGCGTGTTGGGCTCCGTCCCCATTCCCGGAACGACAACTCTCACAACGGCCAATGGTGTACCCATCGCCACGTTCGACCCAGCAGGAACCGAAGGCAGCATTTACAGCCTGGTGAACAAGGTTGACGGCGGCATTGTCGACAAGCAATGGGGTGTCACGGAAGACGTCACCACCACGTTCATCAAGGGTGACATCGACAGCACCGTGATGGGCATGCCCTTGCGCGGCAACATCGGCACCCAGTTTGTCAACACCAAGCAGAACTCAACCGGTGTGACGTACAACTCCAGCAACTGCCAGAAGACAGCGGCCACCTGCCCCACCAACAACGTATCGTTTGGCACCAGCTACTCGGACGTGCTGCCCAGCATGAACCTGGCCCTGAGCCTGCCGAACGACCAGGTCCTGCGCTTTGCAGCAGCCAAGGTCATGGCGCGCCCCTCCATGGCAGACATGAAGGCAACCGGCAGCTTCAACCTGTCCCAGAGTGGTGACGACGCGGCCAACCCGGTTTTGCGCGGTAGCGGTGGCAACCCCTACCTGGAACCTTTCCGCGCCAACGCCTACGACCTCTCGTTCGAAAAGTACTTTGGCAAGAAGGGCGTGATCAGCGTGGCTGCGTTCTACAAGAACCTGGATAGCTACATCCTGTCAATTGGACGCCAGGTTGACTTCGCGCCCTACATTACGCCCTCCACTTCGCTGCCCTCAACGGGTATATATGCAGGTTCAACCAAGGGTATCTGGACCAACAAAGTGAACGGCACCGGCGGCAAGATCCAAGGCTATGAAATCAACTTGGACGTGCCCTTCTCGCTGGCCTCCAGCGCGCTGGACGGTTTTGGTGTGCAGATGAACTTCTCGGACACCACCAGCGACGTCAAGCTGCCATCAAGCACGGTGGACGGTAAGGACCTGGGTGCCAGCATTCCGTTGCCAGGCCTGTCACGCACGGTGCGCAATATGAAGCTGTACTATGAAGCCAATGGCTTCCAGATCGGCTTGGCTCAAAAGACGCGTTCTTCGTTCATCGGCGAAATCACCGAATTCGAAGATTCGAAGAAGACCACCTGGATCAAGGGTGAAACCATTGTGGACTTGCAGTTGGCCTACGAGTTCCAGACGGGCTACTTCAAAGGCTTGTCGCTCACCCTGTCGGCAAACAACTTCACCGACGCGAAGTTCCAACGCATGAAGGTTGACGACACGACCGGCGAAGAAACAGTGGTTGACACCGTGCAGTACGGCAAGACTTACAACTTCGGTCTGAACTACAAGTTCTAAGCGCAGGGGCACCCTGCTGCTGCACGGGCGGCAGCAGGGTCCTCTATCCGCGTGACCAGACACTGAAAAACCCTGTTGGCTTCGGCACGCAGGGTTTGATTCTTTATAGTTATTCCCTTTTGCGCCTGTATCCCATGCAAACCACTCCCATCAAAACCATTGTCATCGTCGGTGGTGGCACGTCCGGCTGGATGACCGCAGCGGCGCTCTCCACCATACTCAAGGGCCGCTACGCCATTCGGCTCGTCGAGTCCGACGAGATCGGCATTATTGGGGTCGGGGAAGCCACCATTCCGATGATCCAGCGTTTCAACAAGATCGTTGGCATTGATGAGAATGAATTTCTCAAAGAGACACAAGGCACGTTCAAACTGGGCATCGAATTTGTCAATTGGGGCAAGCTGGGCGACCGCTATATGCACGGCTTCGGGCGCATAGGCCAGGACCTGTGGACGGTTCCCTTCGATCAATACTGGCGCAAGATGCGCGCCATCGGCAAGGCGCAGGACCTGGAGGCGTACTCCATCACGCGCATGGCATCCAAGGCCAATAAATTCATGCCGCCGCCGTCAGACGTGACCAACTCCCCGTTGAACGACATCGCCTACGCCTACCATTTCGACGCCAGCCTGTATGCCAGGTACCTGCGCAAGCTCTGCGTCGAACGCGGCGTGGTTCGCACCGAGGGCAAGATCGTACAAGTGACCCAGCGCGAGGGGGACGGCTATGTGGATGCCGTTGTGCTGGCCAGTGGTGAGCGGATCGAGGGCGACTTGTTCATCGATTGTTCGGGCTTTCGCGGGCTGTTGATCGAAGAGACGCTCAAGACCGGCTACGAGGACTGGTCACACTGGCTGCCCTGTGACCGTGCCTTGGCGGTTCCATGCGAATCCGCCGCTACGCTGACACCCTACACCCGCTCCACGGCCCACCGTGCGGGTTGGCAATGGCGCATTCCACTGCAACACCGCATTGGCAATGGCCATGTGTACTGCAGCAAGTCCATCAGCGATGACGAGGCCGCCGCGACCTTGCTGGCCAACCTGGACGGCAAGCCGTTGGCAGAACCCCGACTGATCAAGTTCACCACTGGCATGCGCAAGAAGGCCTGGAACCGCAATGTCATTGCCGTCGGCCTGGCCGGTGGTTTTTTGGAGCCGCTGGAGTCCACCAGCATCCACCTGGTACAGGCTGCCGTCTCGCAGCTGATTGAATTTTTTCCCGATACCGGCTTCAGCGCCGCCGATGTGGAGGAGTACAACCGCCAAAGCCGCTTCCACTTCGAGCGTATCCGGGACTTCATCATCCTGCACTACCACGCGAACCAGCGCGTTGATTCCGAATTCTGGAAGGCCTGCGCCAATATGGAGGTGCCGCAGACCCTGACCGAGAAGTTGAATCTCTACCGCTCGCGTGGGCGCATCGTGCGGTTTGACAATGAGTTGTTTGCCGAGACCGGTTGGCTGCAGGTGATGCAGGGGCAAAACGTTCCCACCGAAGGCTACAACACCCTGGTCGATTTGCAGTCCGAAGAGGCCACCGCAGAGTACCTGGAAAGCGTGCGCGCCGTCATTGCTAAGTGCGTGGATGTGATGCCAGACCACGCCGCGTACATTGCCCGCCATTGCGTGGCGCCCAAGTTGAAGATGTAACGGCACCCAAACGCCATCCCAAGGAAAACATGAAACACTCAACAGTCGATGCCATGGGTTTGCGCCGGCGAACCGTGCTGTTTGGCGCGGCACTTCCGTGGGTGAGCGCCCCGGCCTGGGCCGCGTCGGATGTACCGGATGCCGGCAAATTTTTCCGCGACGAGGAAACCCTGTCGGCGCATCTTTCGCCCGACGGCAAGCGTGTGGCCTTGCGCACGGTGGCGAAACACCGCGGTGTGATGCTCAGTGTGCTTGACCTCGCCAGCATGCAACCCACGATTTTGCACAGCCAGGAGATTGCCGACGCATGTAACGTGGAGTGGACCAGCCCCCAACGGTTGATTTTTTCCGTGGAGGAGCGCCGGCTGCCGCAAGGCCAGGTGGATTCCGGGCCTGGGTTGTACACCATCCAGGCCGACGGTACGGCGTTTCGCCAACTGGTGGAACGCCAGGAAATCGTGAAGGTCGAGAAAATTGACGGTGGCGGCATATCCGGAGCCGTACCCACGGGCGCTGCCCCCAAGGGGGCGGGCGGCGCGGCGATGGGGCAGGAAGGCATGGGCTTCAAGCAGATTGCCGATGCGCCCAACGTCAAAAACCTGCGGGAAGTCGAATCCGACCGGCTGCAGACCTGGAACACGTTCGTGCTGTCTCCCATCGAATCGGCGACACAGGACAGCATCGTCATGTGGCGGCCCAAAGGAACGAAGAGGGCGGTGGTTGAACTGTTGGAAATGAATCTGCGCACCGGAAGGGCCCGGTCGCTGGATGTGCCCGGTGAAGTGGTCACTGCCCATGCCGATGCAGCCGGGAACCTGCGTGCTGCGGTGGTTCGTGATGGCAACAAAATGTTGACAACGTGGCGTGACCCCGCCACCAACCAATGGCGAACGCTAGCCGACTGTGCCCCCGAAGCCGAGGCGGACTGGGGCATCAAACACATTGACCCACGGGGCACCTTGTATGTGAGTGCCCGGCGGGGTCAAGACAAATTGGCACTATGGTCATACGATGTCAACGCTGCACGCTGGTCGGCCGCGCCACTCGCGCAGTCCACGCAATTTGACGTGGATGCGCAGGTGCTGGTCAGTCAGAACAAGGTGGTCGGATTCCGGTTCACGATTGACGCCGAAGTCACCCAATGGCTTGACCCGGATTTCAGACAACTGCAGCAGCAACTCGACCAGTTGCTGCCGCGCACGGTGAATCGCGTCGCAGTTGCTTCGCAGGGCAACCCACAGCAGTTGCTGGTGGAGGCATTCTCCGACACACAGCCCACGGTGTACCTTCTGTATAACCGCGAAACGCGCAAGCTCGCCAGGCTGGGCTCGTTGCGTCCGGACATCGCTTCCAAAGACATGGCCAGCATGGATGTCCAGCGCTTTGCGGCGCGCGACGGCCTGGAGATTCCAGTGTGGGTCATGCGACCCAAAGGCGCTGCTGCCACGCCGCTGCCGACGGTACTGTGGCTGCCCGATGCTTTGCATGCGCACAGCGAACAATGGGCCTGGGACGCGGTTCTCCAATTCCTGGCAGCCAGGGGATTTGCCGTGCTGCGCCCGGAACTGCGCGGCACACGCGGATTGGGCTTGCGCCATTTGCATGCCGCCGGCAACGGTCCGTTCGGTACGGGCACCAGCAACGACATTGCCGACACGGTGCAATGGGCCATTGCGCAGGGCATTGCAGACCCCAAACGCATCGCGTTGGGTGGATCGGGGTTCGGCGCTGCTGCCGCTCTGACTGCCATGGCGCGCCACCCGCAACTGTTTCGCTGCGCCGTGGCCTGGTCTGTCTCCAGTGACCAGCCTGCCGCGCTGCGCCAACCGGTGCTCCTGGCCCACGGTGACAGGAACGACGCGGTGCCACTGCAACAGGCCGACGCGTTTCGCAAGGCTGTTCAATCCGGCAATACGGCCTCGGAGTGGATGGTCTACAAGAGCGAAGGGAAAAACCTGCGCGATCCGGCAAACAAGACCGACTTCTACAACCGCGCAGCACAGTTTCTGGACAAACATCTGCAGGCGCCTTGATTCCGGCCACTGCCGCTAACGGCTCTATGCGTTCTTGAGCAGGTAGTTGAAGCTGAACGATATGCGGTCCGACTGGGTCATGTTCGCACTCACCCGGTGAAAAACCTCGGATCGGAACAAGACCAGTCTTCCGACCTGGGGTTTGATCACGCAATTACCAAAGTATTTGGCTTGCATGTCAGTTGGCACGATGGACAAATCACCGTCCTCCCCATTGGTGCTGTAGTAGTAGGCGCCACTGATCGGCAGCCCCAGCGCACCCCGTTCGTGGTTGTGGCGCTCCTGAAATCCATACTGCCGGGTGACATTGATCCAGCTCTGGGTATAACTGTGGTCAAACTGAAGTTTCTGGTCCACGCGCGTGGCTTGAACAAACTCCAGAATGCTCTCTTCGACAAATGCTTTCAGGGTGTGCAGCCCGGCAAATGTGAACAAGTCCTTTTCAGCGTCAAAGGACGACAGGACGTTGTCACCCCAGGTTTGCGACAGCAGACCCTCCAGAGTGGGCCTCTGCGAGAGAACCTCGCGCGCAATCGCCGCTATGGTGTCCGGATCGGCCTGCTCGATACCAATCAGTGTCGGAAACAGGGTTTCGATGTTCATATGGCGGCCTTCCGAATCAACGCTTCTGGTCTTTCGACAAGAGAAACTCCAAGGGTATCTCAACGCGTGCGGCCCAATCGGTCTCGCTGTGGCCCGTGCCCTCAAACACGCGGGATTGCCAATGGGACGCGGTGTAGCCCCATGCCTTTGCGATGCCATCGACCTTCACCTGGTGTTTACCATAGATCGCATCCAGGCCGGTGGTACCGTGGTCCATGTAGATCCGGTGCGAGCCTGGCCTTGGCAGGTTCTCGCGCAAGTAGCCAAAGGTAGCCTGCGGGAAACCATCGTTCTGCAATTTTTCTGGCGAACCCCAAGCACTGGGTCGCCCGACCCAGTGGGTGGACAAGGCCGCCACGCCACCAAAGATGTTGGGGTACTCGCAGAGTGCATAGAGTGAAATCATGCCGCCCATACTGGAGCCCATCAGGAAAGTGCCCGCCGGTTCGGCCCGCGTTGAGTAGGTGCTATCGATCACGGGCTTGAGTTCTTCCACAAGGTAGCGCAAATAGGCGTCGCCCAGTGTGCGGCCCCATTGCGCACGGCGGACATAGTCTTCACGCACTTCGGTGGGCAGCAGCGCCAGGTATTTCTCGGGGTAGTACTCGCTGTAACGGTATTTTCCGTTGTTGGGGATGCCCACCACGATCGTGTCCTGCACCCTGCCCTGCTGCATCAACTTTGCCAGCGCCGCATGCACGTTCCACGCGGCCTTGTTCCATGTCTGGCTCGCATCGAAGAGGTTTTGCCCGTCTTGCATGTACAACACCGCGTAGCGTTTTGTCGGTGTGTAGTCGGCAGGTAGCCATACGTCAATGGGGCGGGCATCCACGAATGCTGACGACACCCCAGAGAGTCGCTCGATGCGTCCCACCGTTACGGCGGGTTGTGCTTCTGGCCAGGGAGCGTCTGCCTCACTGAGAACAGGAGTAAGAAGCATGGTCGCTCCCATCAAAAGCTGAACAACAGTGCGCATATTGCTCCCGCGATTCATTGCACCCGTTTGAATACTGAGTAACCACCAGCGGGTCGCACATCGGGTGCAAGCACGCTGAAGCCACCCGGGGGAATAGTCACCGTTGCCATGGACGCCAGCACGCGCACCGGCTTGGCGTCAGAACTGAACAAATCCACCAGCGACGATCCGTTCATCAGTTTCGAGTTGGCAATCAGCACACGCTCGGTGACTGGCGTCTTCCCCGGGTTGGCCAGCACCACCACGGTGTCCTGCACACGATCGGTGTAGCGTTCAAACGCCAGCAACTTGCTGCTGGTGACCAGGCGAAAATTTCCGATACGCAGGGCACGGTGGTCCTTGCGCAATTGAATCAATTTTTTGGTCCACTGCAGCGTGTCGTTGCTGCCACGCACCAGATCCCAGCGCATGGGCGAGCGGTTGGCCGGGTCTTCTCCACCGGTCATACCCAACTCGCTACCGTAGTACAGATTGGGCGCACCGGGCAGCGTGAACTGCAGCATCTGCGCCAGCCTGCGTTGGGGAACCTTGGGCAGTACATGTGCCAGCCGATCGTTGTCGTGGTTGTCCAGCAGCAGCCAGGATTTCAACAGGGGCTCGATGCCGGACTCCTGCACGGTGCGGTCAATCATCGCGGCAGCGGTGGGCGGTGCAATGCGCCCGTTGACGGTGTTCAGGATCACGTCGCGCAGCGTGAAGTTCATTACCGCATCAACTGCGGGGAACCACTCCCTGGGATAGTTGGGTATCTCGCCCACCACCAGCGAACCCGGCTTGGCGCTGTGCGCGGCAGCGGTCAGCTCGGCCAGATACTTCGGACCGATGTCGGGCGCCACGTCCAGGCGCCAGCCATCAACGCCTGCGAGCAGCCAGGTCTGCACGACCGAGTCGGGTTTGGCATAGATATAGTCCCGCACGGCCGGGTTCTCCAGCTTGAGTTCGGGCAGGTTGGTAGCCTGAAACCAGCCCCGCGCGCCGCCGGGGTATTGGTCGCCAAAGAAGAACCAGTCGCGGTAGCGACTGTTGGGGTTGGACTGCGCTTCCCTGAACTTGTCGGAATTGCGGCCCATGTGGTTGAACACCCCATCCAGTACCACCTTCATGCCCTTGGCGTGACTCTCATTGGTGAGACGGGTCATATCTTCCTGGGTGCCGAACTCGGGCGATATCTTCAGGTAATCGAGCGCGTCGTACTTGTGGTTGGTGTAGGCCAGGTGAATCGGGTTGAGGTAGAGCACATCGACACCCAGATCCTGCAGGTAGCCCAGCTTCGAGGTCACACCGGGCAGGTCACCGCCCCAGAAGTCCAATTCATGGCTCCATACGTTGGCCGACGCCACATATTTGCCCCGCTTGGCTTCCTCGCTCCAGCGGTGCAGCACTTTGGGTGCCGGATACAAGGCGCGCTTGGCATCCAGATTGGCCGGTGGTACGAATCGGTCGACCAGTACCTGGTAGACGATGGCACCGTTACGCCAGTCTTGTTCGCGCGCCTCAAAAACACCATGCACGGCCAGGTCGTGTTGGCTGGCATAGCCGGTCGTGCTGTCCTGGCCGAATGCCGGGGTGACGAACAGTGCACAAGCGATTGCGAATGCGTGCGTGGTGCGAGCAGCAGATGGTGGAAGCATGCGAAAAGTCTTTTGTCTAGTGCAACAGAATGTCAACAACCAATGGAAAGTGGTCTGACGGATAGAGGCCATTGTGCAAATCGGTCACGACACGGTGTGTTTTCACTTCCACACCCGGACTGACGAAAATGTAGTCAATCTTGTTGTCCGCTTGCACATCCCTGCCAAAGCCATTGAAGGTGATGTTGCCCCCGGTTGGCGGCGCTTGCGATGCGGTCGCCGCATCGCGCAAAGGCCCCGTCAGGTTTTTGTATCCCGCGAAATCCGATCTGGCATTGAAGTCGCCAGTCAGGATCACCGGCTGGTTGACGCCAAGGGACTGCACCAGTCTTTCCATCAATTTGGCACTTTCATTGCGGGCAGCCACTCCCGCGTGGTCGAAGTGTGTGTTCAGAAAGTTCACCCCCCGGCCTGTGGCGCGGCTTCTGAGCGCGAGCACGGTGACGGTGCGATTGAGCAGCGCATCCCAGCCTCTGGACACCGCTTCCGGGGTCTGGGAAAGCCACAGCGTCTTGTGCGAAGCGATGGACAGCGCCGAGCGGCGCACCAGCACAGCGTTGATCTCGCCCTTCTCCCTGCCATCGTCACGCCCTACGCCCACCCAGTCAAAATCGCCCAGCAAGGACACCAGGTCATGCACCTGAAACAGTTCTGCCTCCTGCAAGCCAATCACGTCTGCGTGCGCGTTTTTGATGACGTTGGCCACCAGATGCTTGCGCCGGCTCCAATGGTTGACATCGCTCTCCCGCTCGCAGGAGCCACAGCGGATGTTATAGCCCATCACCCGCACCGCTTCCGGTGGCTGCGCCGACTGGGTTCCCAGCAGCACGGCACCAAACAGCGCCGGCAGCGTCAGCGTGACTTTGCCCCGTGCGACGTCTACGGATGGACCACCCAATGCATCCGTGAACCGGTCGACGTGCACGCCGGGCGGCAGTTGCACCGTGACCGTCTGCGCGGTCAAGGCGTTGTTGGTGGCGGTGATGGCAACGCTGCTGCCGAGTTGCCGCAGCAAGACGATGCTGTGGTCATCCACATGCAGCGGCGCGTCCAGCGTGCCGCGGCGCAGCACCGCGTGCTGCTTGCGCAAGGCAATCAGTTGCTTGAAGGTCGCCAGCATGTCGGCGTCGGGCTTGCCACCCTGGTCCGCCCACGGGTAGGTGGCACGGTTGTAGGGGTCGTCGCCGCCGGTGACGGCCACCTCGTCCCCGTAGTACACCGTGGGCGCACCGGGAAAGGTCATCTGGAACAGCACGGCCAGTTTGAGCCTTTGGCGGGCCTGTGCAATGGTCCCGGCATCGGTGGTGTCGGCATGCCAGCCAAACTGGTGCAGGGCCCGCGCCTGGTCGTGGCTGGATAGCAGGTTCATCAGCGCATAGAAGGCCTGGGGTGGATAGGCTTCGCGCATCAGCTCGATGTTGGGGTACAGGCTGCGCGCCTTGCCGCCCGCCGCGTAGTCCAGCACGGCATTGCGGAAGATGTAGTTCATCGTCGAGTCGAACATGTCGCCCAGCAAATACTTGGATGCATCGAACCAGGTTTCTGCCACGGTCAGGGCATCCGGTCGGTGCGTTTTGATGGCACTGCGCCATTCGCGCCAGAAGTCGTCCGGAACCCAGGGCGCCACGTCCATGCGCCAACCCGCAGCGCCACGGTCCAGCCAGGTTTTCATCACCGAGTCGTTGGCGCCGTAGGCAAAGTCACGCCAGCCTCGGGACGCCTTGTTCAACTCCGGCAGGTCCGCCACATCGACCCAGCCCTTGTACTGTTTGGCGGGGTCGCTCTGGCTGGCGTCCAGCGTGTACCAGTCGGCATACGGCGATTGCGGGTTGATCTTGCCGCCCTGGAAGGCGCCCGCGCTGCCATGGTTGCCAAAGCGGTTGAAGTACACCGAATCATTGCCCGTGTGGTTCAGGCTGGTGTCAGGCAGCACACGGATGCCACGCTTGGCGGCCTCGGCGGTGAGGCGGGTGAAATCGGCATTGGTCCCAAAGCCGGGGTCCACCATCTTGTAGTCCGCCGTGTCGTACTTGTGGTTGCTGGCCGCCTTGAAGATGGGCGTCATGTAGAGGGTGTTGGCGCCCAGCTCCTGGATGTAGTCCAGCTTCTGGATGATGCCTTCCAGATCGCCACCAAAAAAGTCGTTGTTGAAGTGCGCGTCCGACCCATCGCCCGTGCCGGGAACCCAGGGCTTGTCGTTCCAGTTGCGATGCAACTCCACGGTGTGGTCGTGGTACTTGGCAGCACCGGGCTTGGGGTCATTGGCCGGGTTGCCATTGCGAAAGCGCTCCGGAAAGATGTAGTAATAGACGACATCGGGCGCCCAGTCCGGTACCTTGAAGGCCGCATCAAACACCGTCTGGCGGAAGCGTCGGATGGACCGGCTGGCAGCGGGTTTGAATTCCACCGAGCCCACACCGCCCGAGCCTTTTTCGCGCGTCCAGTACACCGGGTCGCGGTTGTTCTGCAGCACATAGGTTGCAGAACCCACTTCCACTTCAAACCAGTAACCGTAAACACTGACGCTATCAAATACATAGCTAGATGACCATATTTCGCGAGGGCTAGAGGCTGATTTCATCAATGACATCCGGCCCAGCTCGGGGTACTCCAGCACTTCCTGGTTGCCCTCCAGGCGACGCTTCTCGACCACCAGTGTGATCTTGCTCACCCCGGGCAGTGCCGACACCGAGAAGTCGATGGCCGTGCCCGCCACCACTGCGCCGAAAGGCTTCTTGTGCGCAAGCGCGCGCGAGTCAAACTGCAGGCTCAGTGCCACCGGGTCGGTCACGGTGCGCGCGTTGGGGTCGACGAAGTTCTTGGGGCCCAGGGTGAGTCGTGGCTTGCCGCTCTCAAATGCGAGTTTGAGCGTCTGCTCGCCGGCAAATGTCAGGCGCAGGTTGCCCTTGGCCCCGGCTTCGAGCGCCCCATTTGCGCTCTTTCCAATCGTGCTGGCATCACGCCACGCGGCATCGCCGACTTTGAAGTCATGGGCCGCATCCAGTTTGACGTTCAGGTAATACGCATTGCAGCTGTACTGAAATGCCGAGTCATCCTGCGCAGCCCAGTTGTTCATCGTGCCGCGCAGATACAACGTTGTGTCGCCCAAAGGGCTCGGTTCGCACACACCCTCGGAGCCGGCGTGTACTACGCCCGCGAGAAGGCCGATGGCCAGTGCTATCCAGTACTTCATTGAATGCATTCCTTGAGATGTGAGCACCCACCAGATGGGGAGCGGGTCTCGGCAACTAGCCCTTGACGCCGCCCGAGGTCAGCCCCGAGACAATCCAGCGCTGCGCGGCCAAAAACACCAGCGTGATCGGAAGGCCCGACAACACGGCAGCCGCGGCAAAGTCACCCCACAGGTAACGCTGCTCGTACAGGTAATACTTGGAGCCCACCGCCAGCGTCAGGTTGGGTTCTTCGCGCAACAGCACGGAGGCAATCGGGTACTCGATGATGGTGCCAATGAAGGCCAGCACAAAGACCACCATCAGGATCGGAACGGCCATCGGCAACAGCACCTTGTAGAAGGCCTGCCAGGACGTCGCGCCATCGACCTTGGCGCACTCTTCAATCTCGGTGGGGATGGTCTCGAAGTAGCCCTTGATGGTCCAGATGTGCATGGCCACACCACCGATGTAGGCCACGATCAGCCCGCCATGCGTTTCAATGCCCAGCCAGGGAATGACGCCACCAATGGCTTCAAAAATGGCATAGATGGCCACCAGGGCCACGGCCACCGGAAACATCTGCAGCAGCAGCATGCTGTTCAGAATGGTGGTCTTGAACCGAAAGCGCAGACGCGCAAAACCGTAGGCCGCCGTCGTCGAAACGCTGACGATCAGCAGCGACGAAATCGTCGCAACCTTGATCGAGTTCCACAACCACAACAACACCGGAAACGGTGGTTGCACCACCACGCCATCGGCCTGGGTGTGCGCAAAGCCGAGCGCCAGCTTCCAGTGCTCCAGGCTGATTTCAGCCGGGATCAGGGAGCCGGTTGCAAAGTTGCCGGGCCGCAGCGAGATGGACACCACCGCCAGCAGCGGGAACAGGGTGATGGCGATCAGCACCCACAGGCCAACGTGCGCCGCCACGATGCGCCAGCGCTGGCTTTTACCGGTAACAACGGCCATGGCTAATGCCCTCCCTTGTGTGGATCATTGGACTGCGACAGCTTCAGGTTGACCAGGGACAGGATGGCCACCAGGAAGAAGATGACGGTGGATATGGCGGCCGCCAGGCCGAAGTTGGCCCCGGCGTCGGTGAAGGCAATGCGGTAGGTGTAGGACACCAGAATGTCCGTGGTACCGGCCGGCAGCTTGGTGTTCAGGTAGTCGGGCCGGCCATCGGTCAGCAGGCTGATCAACACAAAGTTGTTGAAGTTGAACGCGAACGCAGAGATCAGCAGGGGCGTCAGCGGTTTGACAATCAGCGGCGCGGTGATGCGCCAGAAATTGGTCAGTGGCTTGGCGCCCGCAATGGCGGAGGCCTCATACAGATCGGCCGGAATGGATTTGATCAGCCCCGTACACAGCACCATGATGTAGGGATAGCCCAGCCAGGTGTTGACGATCAGGATCATGGTCTTGGCGAGCAGCGGGTCGGCAAACCACGCGGGCTTGACGCCAAACACGGCGTCCAGAATGGCGTTGATCTCGCCAAAGTTCTGGTTGAACAAGCCCTTGAACACCAGGATGGAAATAAAACCGGGCACGGCATAGGGCAGGAACAACAGCGTACGGTACAGCGTGCGGTATTTCAGCGCTTCCCAGTTCAGCAACACGGCCAGCGTCATGCCAATGGCGGTGGAGAACAGCACGGTCAGGCCGGCAAACACCACCGTCCAAATGAAAATGGACACAAACGGCCCACGCATATCGGCGTCGCCAAACAGGCGCGCGTAGTTGGCAAAGCCGACGCCGACCTTGAAGCCGGGTTGCAGGCGCTCACCCTTGGCATCTTCAAAGTAACCGGTGTCGCGGTTAGGTGCGTAGACCGCCCCATCTGCCAAACGTTTGAGTGCACCACCGGTCTGTGCCTGCCACAGCGGCTCGAAGACCGCGAACTCATGCAGGCCGGCGTAGATCAGGGTGCTGTGGTCCGGCAAGCTCAGACGCAAAGCCATCAACGCGCTACGTTGCTCTATGGTCTGGCGCAACGTGAACGCCGCACCCAGCACGGGATTGCCCGCCACTGGTTGCATGGCAACCGGCTCGGTCGCGGCTTTGGCCAGGGCAATGGCTGGCGAGAGATAGCGCTCGCCCGACGCGCCATCGCCTTGTGGCGTCAGCAGAACGCGCACGGCATCACCATCCGGGTGCACGCTAAAGCCAAAGGCCCGGTTTTCGTTGACGTCCGCCTGGTCCAGCAGGTATGCGCGGGCCCGCTCTTCGCTCAGCAGGTTGCTGGCCGAGTAGTTGGTAAAGCCGATCTGGACGGTGTAGACCAGCGGGAACGCGACGAATACCAGCATCGCCAAGACACCGGGGAACAGATAGCGCCAAGCCTGTGTCTTGGATGAGCGTGTGGTTTTTGCTGTCATGTCACTTCACCAGCATGCGTGCGGCGGCGCCATCGAGCGCCTCCTTGGGGGACTGGCGGCCCTGGCTGATGGCTTCCAGCGCGGCGTCCATGGCCGGGAAGAAGCGACCCAGCTCCGGGATGTTGGGCAGGGGCTCGCCGGTGCGGGCGTTTTCCATCGTGGCCCGGATATTGGCGTCGCCCGACAACTCGGCAAAGTACGCCTTGTTAGCCGGCGTGCCCAGGGGCACATCGGCAGAGATCATCTTCAGGCTGTCGACGCGCAGCAAGTGGTTTTCGATGAATTCACGCGCAATGTCCTTGACCTTGCTGGGCGCGGCAATCATGCAACCCAGCACCCCGACAAACGACTTGGACGGTTTGCCGGGGATGACCGCCGGCACCGGGGCCACGGTGAAATTGATCCTGGCCTTGCGGGCGTTGTCCCAGGCCCAGGGGCCGGTGATCATCATCGCGACTTCGCCGCGGGCAAACCCGGCTTCCATTTCGGCGTAACGCGCGCCGCGCGGCATGTAGCCCTCTTCGATCAGACGCGACAGCATGGTGGCGCCTGCCAATGCGCCTGCGGAGTTGACACCCACGATGGATGGGTCCAGCTCGCCCGAGGCGGTGCGGCCAAACACTTCGCCTCCGGCACCTGCAAGCATGGGCCACGTGAAGAAGGACTTGTTGTAGTCCCACAGCAGCGCCTTCTTGCCCTTTTTGGCCAGCTCCTTGTCCAGCGCCATCACTTCGTCAAAGGTGGTGGGCACGATCTTGACCAGGTCGCGATTGACGACCAGGCCGACGGCCTCAATCGCCAGCGGATAGCCCCAGACCTTGCCCTTGTAGGTGAAGGCCCTCCAGGCGGAATCGTCAATGGCGTCACGCACCCGCTTGGGCGGATGGATGGGCACCAGCAAGCCCGAGCGCGCCCATTCACCGGTGCGGTCGTGCGGCCAGCAAAAAATATCGGGGCCCTTGCCCGCAGCCGCTGCGGCTTGAAACTTGTCGGTGGCGCCTTCGGGGTGTTGCACGACCACCGTCACACCCGACTCTTTGGCAAACGCATCGCCCACTTTTTGCAGACCGTTGTAGCCCTTGTCACCGTTGATCCAGACCAGCAGTTTGGGTGCATCTGCGGCCTGCACGGGCAAGGCCAAAGCAGTTGCCAGGGCGGCCCATAAAACCTGAGCCCGCATCATGCCGCTCCGTGCGCCGGTACCGTGCGCTTGAAGGCCTGGCCAGCCGCATCAAACAGGTAGCAGCGATGGGGTTCGACGCCCAGTTCCAGCGTGTCGCCCGCCTTGACGCGCACCACACCGTCGAGTTCGCAGGTCAGATCCTCTTTCACACCCGGGAAGGCGCAATAGGCGTAGGTGACGCTGCCCAGCGATTCGACAAAGGTTACCTTTGCGGTCAGCCGATTGGAGAAGGGAACCCGAGTGATGTGCTCGGGCCGAATGCCCAGCGTGAGCTTGTCGCCTGGCCTGGCATGGGGCGCACGGACCGCACAGTGCACCAGGGCACCGTCATTGAGACGCACGGTCACATCGTCCGCGTTGGTGGACACAAATTCTGCGGCAATGAAGTTCATGCCCGGGGATCCGATGAAACCAGCCACAAACAGATTGTCCGGATGCTCATAGAGATCCAGCGGTGAGCCCACCTGCTCGATCTTGCCCGCAGACAGCACGACGATGCGGTCTGCCAGCGTCATGGCCTCCACCTGGTCGTGGGTCACGTAGACCATGGTCGTCTTCAGGTCCTTGTGCAGCTTGGCAAACTCGTAGCGCATGCGCACGCGCAGCGCGGTGTCCAGGTTGGACAGAGGCTCGTCAAACAAAAACACGTCCGGCTTGCGCACAATGGCACGGCCAATGGCGACCCGCTGGCGCTGCCCGCCCGACAAGTCCTTGGGCTTACGGTCCAGCAAGTGCTCAATACCCAGAATTTTGGCTGCCTGGTGCACCAGCTGATCGATTTCTGCCTTGGGCATCTTGCCCAGCTGCAGGCCAAACGCCATGTTGTCGTACAGGTTCATGTGCGGGTACAGCGCGTATGACTGGAACACCATGGCAATGCCACGCTCGGCCGGCGGAACATCATTGACCAGACGCTCCCCGATGTGCAGGGTGCCCGTGCTGATCTCTTCCAGACCCGCAATCAGCCGCAACAGCGTGGATTTTCCGCAGCCGCTGGGACCTACAAACACCACGAACTCGCCATCACGGATATGGAGATCAACATTCTGCAAAATCCGGGCATCGCCAAACGACTTGCCCACACCCGCCAACTTTACGTCCGCCACGCTATACCTCCGTTCCGCACCCAGGCTGCGAATTTCCATGAATCATTCAGCCCGGTCAAAGCGACGCAAAGCATCCCTGAGTATACTCATCAAAAAGTAGTAATACAACACAGGGAAAACACCAAAACCAATGCTGAAAATCGTAGAAATAGCCAATTTTTAAAGGGTTTACCCGGATAATTTGTATTATTACTACTTATTAAAACCAACCAAAATGCCGCATCCCCAATCAAATCAACCCGCACATCGACCGCGCGTACTGGCTGTCGCCTGGCCCCTGCTGGCCGAACTGGTGCTGGGCTTTGGCGTCGGCTTTGTCGGCATGTGGCTGGTCTCCAAAGAGTCGGACACCGCGTCCGCCGCCTTTGGCCTGGCCAACCATGTGCAAGGCGCGTTCTTCTTGCTGTTCCGCATCATCAGCATGGGCGTGGGGGTGGTCATCACCCAAAACCTGGGTGCCGGCAACCGCCGCGATGCCGACCGCACGGCGCTGGCCAGTCTGGGCGCCAGCACCTGGCTGGGACTGGGCAGCGCGCTGGTGCTCTTTGCGGCCACCAACCCACTGCTCACCGCCATGCAGGCCACAGCAGAGGTGCGCGAACTGGCGGCCCCCTACCTGCACGTGCTGGCCTTTGCCCTGTTTCTGGACGCCTTCAATGCCAGCATGGCCGCCGTGATGCGCTCGCACCTGCACACGCGCGAGACCATGCTCAACATCCTGTCCATGCATGCGCTGCACATCGCCTTGTGCTTTGTGCTGATGCGCGGCGCGGGGCCGATTGCGCCGATGGGCATGGTGGGTTTTGCACTGGCATTGGCGGTCAGCCGGGCCTTTGGCCTGGGGGTGCACCTCTGGCTATGGCGCGCGGTGCTGGGCTTGTTGCCGACCTGGCGCGACGCCGTGGTGGTCCAGTGGGACACACTGAAAAGCTCCATCGCCATCGGTCTGCCCGGCGCCGCAGAGGCCATTGCCTACCGCATGGCCATGCTGGTGTCCGTGACCGTGGTCTCGGGCATGGGCACGACCGAACTGGCCACGCAGGGCTATGCCATGCAGATCATGAACGTCATCGTGTTGTCGACCGTCGCCCTGGGCTTTGCCGGCGAGATTCTCGTCGGACACCTGATTGGCGCGGGCGAGCTGCGTGCCGCCTGGCTGCTGGTGCGCAAATGCTTATTCTGGGGACTGGGGATTTCACTGACGGTGGCCATCCTGACCGCGGCGAGCGCCCCCTGGACCCTGCGCCTCTTCACCAGCGACCCCGCCATCATTGCCCGAGCGACCACGCTGCTGTGGCTCACGGTGCTGCTGGAGCCCGGGCGGACGTGCAACATCGTGGTCATCACCGCACTGCGGGCCGCCGGCGATGCGCGCTTCCCGGTACTGGCCGGGGCAGCGTCCATGGTGGTGGTCATGGGTTTTGGGTCGTGGTTTCTGGGCGTGCAACTGGGCCTGGGCCTGGCTGGCGTGTGGATCGCCTACGCACTGGACGAGTGGGTGCGCGGTGCCATCATGACCCTGCGCTGGTTCCGGCTGGGCTGGGTCAAACAGGCCGTTGCGTCACGCAGGCAGGTGAGCCGACGGCAGGGTTGACAGGGAAAAGCACAAAAAAAACGGGGGGCCAAGCCCCCCAAAGATCAGTGCATCCAGATTTCAAGAATGCTTGAATTTGCGACGTGTCAGACCAAGTGCAGCCAGTGCGAGACCGACCAACGCGAGTGATTCAGGCTCGGGAACGTTTGACGGCCCGGTCACGAAGGTCAAATTGGTCAAGGTGTTTGCCAAACCACCAGATACTTCGAAAAACGAAATGTCGTTGGTTGCGGTCTGAATCCCACGGAAAGCGCCGGCGTTGTATCCATCGGGCGTAACAATGTCTGCCAAGAGGGAGAGATTGTAGGACTCCAACACTTGCATGGAGCTGTTGTAGGCGGTAATGAACAGGTTGGGCACGCCGAAGCTGTAATTCGCGTAGTTCATGAAACCACCTACCGCCGATACTGGACCATCATTGAATGCAAACAGCATGGAATCGGCACTGCCATTGAGCCCTACGTACTTCATCGGGGTGCCCCAAGTTCCATTGTCCAATAGGCCCCATCCGTTGTAGTTGAAATAGAGCCCATTCGTAGCGCTGCTTGAAGCGACCGTCACATCTTCACCAACAGCTGCGCCAAGTTGAACTGGGCCGATAACGCCATACTGGTCTGCTTGATCGCTGAAATCAATAACAGTTTCGCCTGCCAGAGTGTCTGCCGTCAGAAGGGTTGCATGAGCAGAAACTGAAGCCAAGAGGCAAATCAATGCCATTGACGCGAGAGTAGTAGTGCGTTTCATCGTTATTTCAGTTGGGTTTGAGAAAGGAAGCAACCTTTACGTGAGCAAGAATCGCACCCACAACTTCCAATTGCAAAAAGTCCAATGGAAACAATCACTTAACTTCTTAAAAGCTTAAGCCTGCGCAATGCAAGTGTAAACTTTTCCGACATGAATCGGATGGCAAATAGCCACTTTTTCGTTGTCGTCCCAAGAATCGACGGCACAACGACAAGTCAGGTACCGAACTCAGCAGCACTCATCTTGGGGCAATGCGCAGACACTGGCCGTTGCGTCACGCAAACAGGTGAGCCGACGGCAGGATCCGCGGTCTTAGTCAAAAAAGTTGTCCAGATCGCTCTGGGAGAGCTTGCCCCCTTCGCCGGGGTCGGCGGCCTCCTGGCCTGCAGCTTCACCGCCAAGGAGCGATGCGCCGTCAGCGCTGGGTGGACCTTCCACCAGTTCAAGGTGGCGCGGGTCCACGCGAAACAGGCGCAGCTCCAGTTTGGCACCGTCCTGCGGAAAATAGACTGTGGGCTTTCTAACAAGATTGCTGTCGGTTTGAACCACGCCAATGCGTCCAGCAAGACCTTGCCGGTCGCGTGGTGTCAGGACAGCCAGACGCTCTTGCGTGAAACGCACTTTTGCGTCCCGTGGAAACTCAATGCTCATGGGTTCATCTTACGGCAAACGGCCACCCCTAACGCGGGCCGTTTTGTGCTGAAGTCTAGAATCTGGCTGCATGAAATCCGCACTCCTCATCATCGACGTTCAACAGGCACTGTGCCGCGGCCCGGAGGCTGCATTCGATATCGACAACGTGGTTGATCGCATCAATGCGGTCGCTGCCACTGCAAGAGCAGTGGGGGCACCGGTCGTTCTCATCCAGCACGAGGAAGCTGACGGGCCGCTGCAATTTGACTCTGCTGGCTGGCAGCTCTACGAGCGGCTGGCCGTGCACCCGCAGGACATCCGGGTTCGCAAGACGGCCACCGATTCATTCCACCACACGCAGCTTCAGGAACTGTTGCAAGTGCGGGGCATTGAAAATCTCATCATCTGCGGCTTGCAGAGTGAATTTTGTGTGGATTCAACCGTGCGTGGCGCTCTGGCCCACGGCTATCCGGTGACACTGGTCTCGGACGGCCACTCAACATTGGACAATGGCGTTCTGCGCGCCGCGCAGATCTCGGCCCACCACAACGCGACACTCGTCAACCTGGGTAGCTACGGCCCCAGGGTGACCGCAATAGCCGCCAACGCAGTCAGCGTCGTGCATTGAACCCGCGTCAAGTCCCGACCGCCTTTCATAGGAGCACCCATGTCCCATCCAAGCCTTCTGGGCAAGCGGGTGTTGATCACCCAGGCGGACCAATTCATGGGGCCTGTCCTGTGCGAGGTTTTTGCCAGCCACGGTGCCACCGTCATCGCGAGTACCGCAGCACTGACAAGCGCTGACGCACCAGCAGCCATGGTTGCGTCGGCGGGTCGGGTGGACCTGCTGATTGCCAACCTTGCGATACCCGCGCCCACGACGGCTGCGGCGGAGGTCACGGATGAAGAATGGGACGATACGTTCAATGCTCTGGTCCACCCCCTTCCCCGCCTGGTACGCGCAGTCTTGCCCGACATGATCGCGCGGCGGGCGGGCAAGATTCTGGTCATGGGCAGCGCGTCGGCCCTGCGGGGCATGAAGCGGGCATCCAGTTATAGCGCAGCGCGCGGTGCGCAATTGGCGTATGTGCAAGCGGTCGGGGTGGAAGTCGCTGTCCACAACATTCAAGTGAATGCCATTGCACAGAATTTTGTTGACAACCCGACCTACTTCCCGCCGGAGGTTCAGGCCAATCCCCGGTTCCAGGAGCGCCTGAAGCGTGAGGTTCCACTGGGGCGGCTGGTGGGCGCTAACGAAGATGCAGAGTTTGCTGCCTACCTGTGCAGCGATGCGGCCAACTGCTTTGTCGGCCAGGTCTTTCCCGTCTGCGGCGGGTGGGTGCCCCGGTAAGGGATAAACCAGCCGCTGGGCGCCGCGCTCGCTTAACCAACGGCCGTGGGTCCGCCCGCGGACTTGGCTTGTACATTGCGCACACCACCATTGTTCACGGACCACGGAATGGCCGTTGCCTGGTCCAGCGGCTTGGCCTTGGTAAACAACGCCTGCCAGAAGAAGCCGCTCTGAAATGCAATCACTTCAAACAGGATGTAGCTCTGCGAACTGCTGGAGAGCCACAGGTTGTAGGTAGGGTAAAAAACGATGGGTGACACGAGCAGCGGTAGCACGATGCGCTCGACCTGCACGGCATCAAGACCCCTGCCCATATTGAACAGGTCCCAGTAGTAGTTGGAGAACATGCCCATGGTCATCCAGCAGGCCAGATGCCACACAAACACGATGCCGTGGTTGCGGGCCAACAGGCCGATCCAGGGGGCAGAGCCTTCGTCTGCGTTCACGATGAGAACCATGAACGTACCCGTGGTGAGAAACACCACGAAGTAGATGAACATCAGGAATTTGAGCGCTCTGGACATGAAACCCCCGGGTATTTAGTTCGCGCTATCTTACCCGGTGGTGCAGTGCACCAATTCGCCCAATCAGACCAACGGCACGCCGGTCTTGGCCTGCACATCTTCACGTGTCACGCCGGGTGCCAGTTCCACCAGCTTGAGGCCCAAAGGCGTGACATCCATGACCGCCAGATCGGTGATGATACGGTCCACCACACCCACGCCCGTCAGAGGCAAGGTGCATTGGGGCAGGATCTTCAGGTCGATGGTGCCGTCTTTCTTTTTGGCCACATGCTCCATCAGCACGATGACGCGCTTGACGCCCGCCACCAGGTCCATGGCGCCGCCCATGCCCTTGACCATCTTGCCGGGGATCATCCAGTTGGCCAGGTCGCCCTGCTCGCTGACCTGCATGGCACCCAAAATGGACAGGTTGATCTTGCCGCCGCGGATCATCGCAAAGCTCTCATGGCTGCCAAAGAGGCTGGATCCTTTGATCGTGGTCACGGTCTGCTTGCCGGCGTTGATCAGGTCCGCATCCACTTCGTCTTCCGTGGGAAACGGGCCAATGCCCAGCATGCCGTTTTCCGACTGCAGCCAAACCTCTTTGTCGGCGGGCACAAAGTTGGCCACCAGAGTGGGAATACCGATCCCGAGATTCACATAAAAACCGTCTTGCAATTCCTGCGCAGCACGCGCTGCCATTTGGTCTTGTGTCCACGCCATGATCAAGCTCCTGTCTTCGGGGTGATGGTGCGCTTCTCGATGCGCTTCTCGGGGTTGGGGTTGTGCACGATGCGGTGCACGTAGATGCCGGGCAGGTGCACCTGGTCGGGCACCATGTCGCCGGTCTCGACAATCTCTTCCACTTCCACCACACAGACCTTGCCGGCCATGGCCGCGGCGGGGTTGAAGTTGCGCGCCGTCAGGCGGAACTGCAGGTTGCCGGACTTGTCGGCCCGGTGCGCCTTGACCAGCGCCACCTCGGGCACCAAGGCGTGTTCCATGACGTAGATCTCGCCATCGAACTCGCGCAGTTCCTTGCCCTCGGCCACGATGGTGCCCACACCGGTCTTGGTGAAGAAGGCCGGGATGCCGGCGCCGCCGGCGCGCAGTTTCTCGGCAAGCGTGCCTTGCGGCGTGAACTCGAGCTGCAACTCACCCGCCAGGTACTGGCGCTCGAACTCCTTGTTCTCGCCCACGTAGGAAGAAATCATCTTTTTGATCTGGCGCGTCTCCAGCAGCTTGCCCAGGCCAAAGCCGTCGACGCCGGCGTTGTTGGAAATCACCGTGAGGTCTTTGACGCCGCTGTCGCGCAGCGCGTCGATCAGCGCCTCGGGAATGCCGCACAGGCCAAAACCGCCAACGGCCAGCAACTGGCCATCTTTGACAATGCCGTCAAGCGCGGCGGCCGCACTGGGATATATCTTGTTCATTGCATCTGGCTCCTGTGAAGATTCAATTGCCGTACGATACTACTTATATCTGTACGTAGTTTTTCGTAAAGCCCAACCCTATGGAAATCAACTACCAGTTGGCGTTTGAGATGGCCCCCGTGGGCCTGGCCCTGTCGCGCAACCGCACCATCATGGACTGCAACCAGCGTCTGTGCGAGATGTTTGGCACCACGCGCGAGCAGCTCATGGGCCAGTCCTTTCAGATACTCTACCCCAGTGCCGATGAGTTCGAGCGCACCGGCGCGCGCATCAGCCCCATCCTGAACCGCAACGGCACCTATGCCGACGACCGCATCATGCGCCGGGTGGACGGCCGCCTCAAGGGAGAAGCCTTCTGGTGCCATGTGACCGGCCGGGCACTCAACCGCGAGGCCCCACACGAGGCTGGCATTTGGTGCTTTGAAGACCTCAGTGCGCGCCGACCAGTGAAGGCCGAACTGACAGCCCGCGAGCGCGAGGTGGCCGCCCACCTGATGCAGGGCCTGACGTCCAAGCAGATCGGCAAGACGCTGGCCATCAGCCACAGGACCATCGAAATTTACCGCGCCCGCCTGATGCGCAAGTACAAGGCCGCGAATGCCGGCGATTTGGTCCAGAAGCTGATGGCCGGGTAAGGCGCCGGGTAAGGCACTTCTTGCTCGCCGTAACTGCGTGGTACCAAAACCCCACGTTCCTCAGGGGTTAGTTAAATCAAACGTTTGATTGAACTAGACTAGAATCGCGCCCCATGTCCAAAACCCTTTCCGCCCAACCCACGGCCAAGCCCCTGCGTACCGATGGAGCCGAAGCCCGCAACCGGCTGCTCGACGCCGCGCTGGCCCTGTTTGCCGAAAAGGGTTTCACCAAGACCTCCACCCGCGAGATCGCGCAGGCCGCGCAGGTCAACATCGCGTCCATCAGCTACTACTTTGGCGACAAGGCCGGGCTGTACCGGGCTGTGTTCACCGACCCGCGCTGCAACCCCAACGTGCCGCCCGAATCCATAGCTGAAGCCGGCATCAGCCTGCAGCAGGCGCTGCAACGCCTGATGTGGTCGTTTCTGGACCCGCTGAAACAGGGCGACCTGATGCAGCACTGCATGAAGCTGCACTTTCGCGAGATGCTGGAGCCCACCGGCATCTGGCAGGAAGAGATTGACTCCAACATCAAGCCGGCCCACGCCGCGCTGGTCAACGTGCTGTGCCGCCATCTGGGATTGGCCAAGGCCGACGACGACATCCACACGCTGGCGTTTTCCATCTCCGGCCTGGGTGTCATGCTGCATATCGGCTGTGATGTCGTCACCACCATTCGCCCGCAGCTGGTGGCATCGCACGCCGCACTGGACCGCTACTGCGCCCGGCTGGTGGCCTATGCCATGGCCCTCACCGAAGCCGAAGCCCAACGCCGCACACTGCCCGCTGCCACACCACGATCCAACCGCAAACCATCCAAAAAATGATCCTGTCACCCCTTCGCACCCTGGCCCCCCTGGCCGCCGCGCTGGCCTTGTCGGCCTGCTCCAGCTTCATGCCCCCGACCCAGGTCAGCATGGACGCCCCTGCCCAGTGGTTTGCGCCCCTGCCCCATCAGGGCAGCGTGGGCTCGCTGACCCAATGGTGGCAGCAACAGGGCGATCCCTTGCTGGTGGAGCTGATCGCCGCCGCGCAGGCCGTCAGCCCGTCGGTGTCACAGGCGCTGGCGCGGGTGGAGGCGTCGCGTGCGCAGCAGGCCGCGGCCCATTCCGCTCTGGTCCCCAATGTGGGTGCGCAAGTGTCCGGCAGCCGGGGCGTCAGCCAGCCCGGCTTTGCGGTGACCAATACCCAGCAGGTCGGCCTGCAAGCGTCTTGGGAAATTGATCTCGTGGGTGCCAACCGTGCCGTCAGCCGCGCCGCGCAGGCCAACGTCGAAGGCAGCCAGGCCCAGTGGCATGACGCCCGCGTGTCGGTGGCGGCCGAAGTGGCCAGCCTGTACTACAGCCTGTCGACCTGCACCCAGCAGCTGGCACTGGCCCGGCGTGACGCCGCGTCGCGCCAGGAGACCGCACGGCTGACCGGGATCAACGCTGGAGTCGGCTTTGTGGCCCCGTCCGTGGCCGCCATGGCGCGCGCCAGCGCGGCGGACGGCAGCAGCCGCGTGACCCAGCAAGCCGCGCTGTGCGAACTCGACACCAAGGCCCTGGTCGCCCTGACCGCCGTTCCCGAGCCAACATTGAAGGAAAAACTGGCGCTAGCCCTCGTGAAACCTGCGCAGGTAGCTACTATTTCAATAGCAAGCGTACCCGCCCAGACCATTGCCCAGCGCCCCGATGTGTTCAGCGCCGAGCGCGATGTCATGGTTGCCAGCGCCCAGGTCGGCGCAGCCAAGGCCCAGCGCCTGCCGCGCCTGAGCTTGGGCGGCACGATTGCCGGCACGCGCCTGACCAGCAACGGGGCCGACCAGGAGGGCACCACCTGGTCCTTTGGCCCGTTGGCGGTCAGCCTGCCGATCTTTGATGGTGGCATGCGGGCGGCAGCGGTCACATCGGCCGAGGCCAACTACCAGACCGTCGTCACCGTCTACCGCGCCAAGGTCCGCCAGGCCGTGCGCGAGGTGGAAGAGGCCCTGGTCAACCTGAACAGCACCGACGTCCGCACGCAGGACGCCAAGGTCTCCACCCAGGGCTACGCCGAATCGCTGGCCGCCACCCAATCGCGCTTTGGCCAGGGCCTGGCCAGTCTGGTGGAGCTGGAAGACGCCCGGCGCAATGCGCTGGCCTCCGAGTCGGCCCAGCTCAGTTTGGCCCTGGAGCGCAACCGGGCCTGGGTGTCGCTATACCGCGCGCTGGGCGGCGGCTTTGAGCCCCAGACGTCCACTGCCACCGCTGCGAACTGACCAGTCCCCCCCACACACCGTTACTCCCCATTTATTGATGCGACGCGATACCACCATGAACCTCCAATCACCCTCCTTTGCCCGCAAGCTCCCCGTCAAACCACTGACCCTGGCTCTGGCCCTTGCCAGCGTGCTGGTACTGACCGCCCTCGGCCTGGCAGCCACCCGCAGCCACGCCGCAGATGCCGCCAAGCCCGCGGCTGCTGGCAAACCTGCGCTGACCGTGGCCCTGGCCCAACCCAAGAGCAGCATGCTGACCATCAAGCTGGCCGCCAACGGCAGCGTGGCCGCCTGGCAGGAGGCCAGCGTGGGCGCCGAGGCCAACGGACTGCGCGTGGCCGAGCTGCATGCCCAGGTGGGTGACCGCGTCAAGCGCGGCCAGTTGCTGGCCAGCTTTGCCGCCGAGAGCGTGCAGGCCGATGTGGCCCTGGCCCGCGCGGCCGTGGCCGAGGCCCAGGCCAATGCCGCAGAAGCCGCCGCCAACGCCGACCGCGCACGCGCCGTCCAGGGCAGCGGTGCCATCAGCGCCCAGCAGGTCAACCAGTACCTGACGCAGGAGCAAACCGCCAAGGCCCGCGTCGCGTCGGCCCAGGCGCAACTCGACTCCCAATTGCTGCGCTTGAAGAACACCCAGTTGCTGGCTCCGGACAGTGGCGTCATCTCGGCCCGCATGGCCACCGTGGGCTCGGTGGTGGGCGCCGGCACCGAGATGTTCAAACTGATTCGCCAGGGCCGGCTGGAGTGGCGCGGTGAAGTCACCTCCGCCGAACTGGGCCGCATCACCACCGGCACCACCGTGCAGGTCACCGCCCCCAGCGGCGCGCAAATGAAGGGCAAGGTCCGCAGCCTGGCTCCCACGGTCGACGCCGCGACCCGCAATGGCCTGGTCTATGTGGACTTGCCCAGCGCGGAAAAAGGCGCAGCGTCCGGCGTGGCGGCCAGCTTCAAGCCGGGCATGTATGCACGGGGCGAATTTGAGCTGGGCAGTTCAGGCGGGCTGACCGTGCCGCAAACCGCTGTCGTCGTGCGCGACGGCTTCAGCTACGTGGCGCGCGTGGGTGCCGACAACCGCGTGGCCCAGGTCAAGGTGCAGACCGGTCGCATCGTGGGCGACCAGATCGAGATCCAGAGCGGCGTCAAGCCCGAGGACAAGCTGGTGGCCAGCGGCGGCAGTTTCTTGAGCGACGGTGATCTGGTCAAGGTGGTCGATGCCGCCAAGCCCGCAACCCAAACGTCAAATACGGCTCCAGCCCTCGTAGTACCTGCTTCAGCAGCTACAAAATAAGGAGCATATCCCATGAATGTCTCCGCCTGGTCCATCAAGAACCCGATTCCCGCGGTCATGCTGTTCGTGCTGCTGACGCTGGCCGGGCTCATGTCCTTCAACGCCATGAAGGTGCAGCAGTTCCCTGATCTGGAGTTGCCCACCGTCACCGTGTCGGCCAGCCTGCCCGGTGCCGCGCCAGCACAACTGGAAACCGAAGTCGCCCGCAAGATCGAGAACGCCATCGCCTCGCTGCAGGGCCTGAAGAACATCTATACCAATGTGCAGGATGGCAGCGTCACGGTGACGGCCGAATTCCGCCTGGAAAAACCCACGCAGGAAGCCGTGGACGATGTGCGCAGCGCGGTGCAGCAGGTGCGCAGCGACCTGCCCGGCGACTTGCGCGACCCGGTGGTCAGCAAGATGAATCTGTCGGGGGCGCCCATCCTGGCCTTTACCATCCGCTCCGGGCAGATGGACGATGAAGCTTTGAGCTGGTTTGTCGACAACACCATCACCCGTGCCCTGCTGGGTGTGCGCGGCGTGGGCTCGGTGGCTCGCGTGGGCGGTGTGACCCGTGAGGTGCAGGTGGCACTGGACCCACTCAAGCTGCAAAGCCTGTGCGCCACCGCGGCCGACATTTCGCGCCAACTCAAACAGATGCAGTTGGATGCCGCCGGTGGTCGCGCCGACCTGGGTGGTTCCGAACAGCCCATGCGCACGCTGGCCACGGTGGCCACGGTGGATGAACTGTCGCGGCTGGAGTTGAGCCTCTCCAATGGCAAGCGCGTGCGCCTGGATGAGATTGCCACCGTCAAGGACACCGTGGCCGAGCAACGCAGCTTTGCCACGCTGAACGGCAAACCGGTGGTCGGCTTCGAGATCACCCGCAGCAAGGGAGCCAGCGAGGTGGAAGTGGGCGCGGCCGTGCAAAAGGCGCTGGCCGACCTCAAAGCCGCCCACCCCGATCTGGAGTTGACCCAGGCCTTTGACTTCGTGACCCCGGTGCAGGAGGAGTTCGATGCCTCCATGACCATGCTGTTTGAGGGCGCTGTGCTGGCGGTCATCGTGGTCTGGTTCTTCCTGCGCAACTGGCGCGCCACGTTTGTGTCGGCGGTGGCGTTGCCGCTGTCGGCCATTCCGGCCTTCATTGGCATGAACTACATGGGCTTCACGACCAACATCGTGACGCTGCTGGCGCTCTCGCTGGTCATCGGTATCCTGGTGGACGACGCCATCGTGGAAGTGGAAAACATCGAGCGCCACCTGCGCATGGGCAAGACGCCCTACCAGGCGGCGATGGAAGCGGCGGATGAAATCGGCCTGGCCGTGATCGCCACCACCTTTGCGCTGATTGCCGTGTTCTTGCCCACCGCCTTCATGAGCGGCGTGGTCGGCAAGTTCTTCAAGCAGTTTGGCTGGACCGCCGTGTTCGCCATATTCGCCTCGCTGATGGTGGCGCGGCTGCTGACCCCCATGATGGCGGCCTACATCATGAAACCGTCTACCCATGTGCACGAAGAGCCGGTGTGGATGCCGCTGTACCTGAAAATCACCCGCTGGACGCTGCACCATCGCTGGATCACCATGTTTTCAGCCATCGGCTTCTTCATTGGTTCGCTGATGCTGGTGCCGCTGATTCCCACTGGCTTCATCCCGCCGGACGACAACTCCCAGACCCAGGTCTACCTGGAGCTGTCCCCCGGCACCACGCTGGCACAAACCCGTGCGGCCGCCGAGCAGGCGCGCGCGCTGATTGGCAAGGTGGACCACGTGAAGAGCGTCTACACCACGGCCGGTGGCGGCAGCGTGGGCACGGACCCCTTCATGGGCGGCGCCAGCACCGAGGTGCGCAAGGCCACGCTCACCGTGCTGTTGGACGAACGGGGCAAACGCCCGCGCAAGCAGGTGATCGAGAGCCAGATGCGCACGGCGCTGTCTGAATTGCCAGGTGCCCGCTTCAAGGTGGGCCTGGGTGGTTCGGGTGAAAAGTACCAGTTGGCGCTCAAGGGCGAAGACCCGGTCGCGCTCACGCAAGCGGCAGCCGCCGTGGAGCGGGATTTGCGCAAGATCCCGGGCTTGGGCAACATTTCATCGAGTGCCAGCCTGACGCGCGCCGAAGTGGCCATCCACCCGGACTTTGCCCGCGCCGCCGACTTGGGTGTCACCAGCGCGGCCATTGCCGAGACCCTGCGTATTGCCACGGTGGGGGATTACGAATCGGCCTTGCCCAAGCTCAACCTGAGCCAGCGCCAAGTGCCCATCGTCGTCAAGCTGGCCACCGACGCCCGCCAAGACCTGGACCTGCTGGGCCGCTTGATGGTGCCCGGCGTCAAGGGCCCGGTCATGCTGAGCCAGGTCGCGTCGTTTGAAATGTCCAGCGGGCCGGCCATGGTGAGCCGTCTGAACCGGGTGCGCAACGTCAACTTCGAGGTGGAGCTATCGGGCGTACCCCTGGGCGACGTCACCGCCGCAGTGGCCAAGTTTCCCAGCATCGTCAACCTGCCAGCGGGCGTGCAGCAGTTGGAGATTGGCGATGCCGAAGTGCAGGCCGAGATGGTGGCTGGCTTTGGCATGGCCATGATGACCGGCGTGCTGTGTATCTACATCGTGCTGGTGCTGCTGTTCAAGGACTTCTTGCACCCGATTTCGATCTTGCCGGCGGTCATCCTGTCCTTTGGTGGCGCCTTCCTCGGCTTGCTGGTCAGCGGCAAGATGCTGTCCATGCCGTCCTTCATCGGCCTGGTGATGCTGATTGGTGTGTCGACCAAGAACTCCATCCTGCTGGTGGACTACGCCATCATGGCCCGCCGTGACTTTGGCATGAACCGTTTCGAGGCCTTGATAGACGCCTGCCACAAGCGCGCCCGCCCCATCATCCTGACCACCATCGCCATGGTGGCGGGCATGCTGCCGCTGGTGATCGGCCTGGGCAGCGCGGACAACAGTTTCCGCGCACCCATGGCGGCGGCGGTGATTGGCGGCCTGATCACCTCCACCATCCTGAGCCTGCTGGTGACGCCGAGTTTCTTCTCCATCGTCGACGACATCGAACACTTTGTGGGCATTGCCAAGCGCAAATTGCTGCGGCAAAAAGACAAGTCGGCAGTGTTGGCGCTGGCGACCCCGGAGTTTCCTTAAGCGCCCTTCAACGCCCTCGGCGCCCACAGGCCAAAACCGCGCTTCTTGACCGGCATCGCTTGCCTTTACCCTGACGGTAAATTTCCGTCTTCCCAATACGCATGCCGGTCACGCCTTGGCGGCGCCGTGCGTCAAACCGGCGGGGCGCGTCGCTCCTGGTCTTCCAGCGCGAGCAGCAAGCTGGTGCGATGGTCGCGGGCCACCTCCTGCCAGTGCAGCCCGCTGATCGTGCCTTCGAGCGCCCACAGCAGATTGAGGCTGACGTTCGCGCCCGTGCGTTTCGCCCGGACATAGGCCGCGACCGAGCCGATTTTGCGCAACTGCTCGACCGAGCTGATGCCGGCCTTTGCCATCACTTGCTGCGACTTGGGGCTTTCAATACACCCACCAACCGATGGCAAGGCACACCGTACCTGCGGCAATGCCGAGGGCGGGAATGTAAAACCAATAACGGACGGCAAGCCAGAGGTAGAGCGCCCCAATCGCCACCGGCAGCAGCAGCGCGGCCTTGGGCAAGGCCAGCGCGTCCAGTGACAGACCGACGGCAATGCACCCGAAAGCAAACATCACGGCGCCCAGACTGTGGCTAAAGTTGAACCCCACCCAGGCTCGCCACATGGTCGTGCCACCCCCTGCGAGGCGCACACCGGAGGCGGACATGGCTTCAATCAGCGCCGGATTGTCTGGCACCAGACGTCGCGGACGCGCGATATCGGTGTACGTGTAGAGCGCATGCAAGAGGCCGAGAAAGCCAAACAGCGATCCCCCGATGATGAACAAGATGGATGTCATGACCACGGTCTCCTTTTTGCCTCACGCGCGGGTTGCGACAACTTCAAGATAGTGCGCTTCGGCCGGGATTGTGCCATCGCTGGCCTGCTTGTGTCGTGCCCAATGATGCTCCAGGACTCGACGGTGGCTGACTCTTAAGTGCCCATAACCGTCAACCACGATTTGGGGCAGCGGTCATTGAAGCTGGTGCCAAGAAGTCAGAAAGCTGACATTCGTGAACGCGGCGTAATTTCAGGTCACTGTTCGGCTCTTGTGCAGCGATAGCGGTCGGTCGGGTGCGTGGTCGCAGTGGGCTATAGTTCTCAACGACTTACCCCTTTGCACATTCGTTAGATCCCGAAAAAGCCCCTTGCCCAAACCAAACATCAGTGAAAAAACATGAGTAACATCGTTCCAAAATCTCCAATGCAGCTGGTTGATCCCCAAGCGCAGATCATCGTCGATTTCCTCAAGAACATCGGCCTACCTCACGACAACATCATTGCCACACAAGATCAGAGAGCAATCATCGGTCAGAACCTGCCTGCGTACATTGAGTCACTTCCTGCTCACGTTAAGCAAGGCGCTCGCTATCTGTCGAAGTTCGTCGTCGGAGCCGGTGTCGGGCTTTTTGACTATTCATTGAACGCGATTTGGAATGAAGTTGTTCTAGATCTCCACAAGAAGGCAATTGCATACGGCCTGGACATCTTCTACGACGCAGCAATTGGGGGAAAGGCGCGGGAGTTTTATCAAACCGAGGACGATCTTCGGTCTGTCAAGGACTCCGTTCTACTGGACACATGTCGGAAGCTCGAACTCATTAGCGACACAACGCACAAAAAGCTCAAGCACATTCTGGACATGCGCAACGACATCGGAATCTCGCATCCGACGAACTACACAATCAATGCGTTTGAGTTGCTTGGCTGGCTTACGACCTGTATCCAGGATGTTCTGAACGACAGGCCAACTGAGGCTGCGCTACAGGTGCAAGCCTTCATCTTGAACCTCAAGACGTACACCCAGCCTCTCGATCCTGCAAACCTTTCGTCCATCTCAGCCAAGATCGGCGCTCTTGCGTCGCATCACTGCGGCAACGTGCTACGCACGATGTTCGGAATCTATGTGTCCACGGATACCGACCCACAGGTAAGAAAAAACATCTCCCTACTGGCCGTCGCCGTCTGGAAGGCTAGCGGCGATGATATGAAGTACAGATTGGGTCTGACACTCGAAGGCTACAACACCAACCTGTATCGCGATAAGTACGAACTCGGGGAACAATTCTTTCAGTCGGTCTCCGGAAACGCCTTTCGGTCAAATTCAGAACGCGCGATCATCGTAGACGGGTTGATAGATCAGTTGCTTGAGAAGCACAACGGCTGGGATAACTTTGCCCACGAAGCGCCGGTCGCAGATAGCATTTCTTCATACATTGGTGGGCAGCAGGACATCCTCCAGAACTTTGCACCGAAGTTCATCAAAGTTGTGTTGATATGCCGAATAGGGCGTGGCCTCTCGTATTGCAGCGGCGTATCGCCCCGAGGCCGTGTGTACTACGACCGACTCATAGGTCTACTGGGTGACCAGTTCGCACCTGCAGCGCTGACTGCACTTACGTCGTACGAGATTCAAGCACAGCTTGAACGCGAGATTTGTCGCCAGCAGGCTTGCTTGGCCCTTGGTGTTCTGAAGGCTGGCGTGGTGAATCAACGGCTGCAGGAATGCATCGACTTCCTATTGGCGAATTTGCCGACGACAGGCAAAGTAGTTTTTGATACCAGATTCAAGACACTTTCAGCAGGCTACATCGCGTGGTCGTGATCTAACCCCTCATGTTAAATGTTAAAAATGCATATTGAGCGGCTGCTTTGGAGCGTGGCGTACGACCGCTGCCAGTCTGAAAGAGCCACAGGCTCGTGTGCTGGGCAATTTCCCGGATGGCAGACAGGTTTAGGCCTTGAAAGCGGGTAGTCACTTGGCCGATCTGCCTTCCACATACCTGCCGTTCACTTAAGCTACTCTGAGAACCCGCTGAAGACCTATATCGATCAGCCACCTTACCGCAATACCTCATCCAAACCGGCCGTTCTGCGGTGCCTTGGACGGTCGGCAAAGTCGCTATCAAGACAACATCTTGGATACACTCCCGCTCTGCCCCCAGTTTCTTGTAGACTGTGGAAAAAAACTTCTGCAAGCAGCCAAGAGGCCACCAAGGGAGGAACAGATCAGTGATCAATCAGATAGACATCGCAAGCTTTGGGAGCTTTTCCGGGCTGGATTGGAAGAAGACCGTTCGGGACAACGGCAAAAATGTCAAGACATTCCAGCGTCTGAATATCCTCTACGGGCGCAACTACTCTGGAAAGACAACCCTCTCGCGCGTCTTTCGTGCGCTGGAGACTCGCAACTTCCCCCTCAACTACGTCAACCCCTCGTTCACCGTCTACGGCGAGAAGGGCAATGTCACCCAAGCAGGATTACTGACTCACAACTATGACGTTCGGGTCTACAACCACGACTTCGTAACTGACAACCTGAGCTTTCTGGTCAATCAACAGATTGGCAGCGAGATCAAGACCTTCGCCATCGTCGGTGAGCAAAATAAGGAAATTGATGATGCCATCGCGCTCATCGAAGTTAAGCTTGGAGGTGTCGAAGGCAAGACTGGCCTTCGCTTTGACCTTGAGGCCAAGAGAAAAGAGCGCGATCGCACCAAGACCAATCACAGCACCGCGTCCAATGCACTGGAAGACAAGCTGCGCTCGCATGCCGCTGACAAGATCAAAAAGAACCGCCAGTACGGCATGCCTGTCTACACCATCGAACACATCAGACGCGACATTGCCGCCACCAAGAAGCCTGGCTTCGTTGCTCTAACGCTTGAGGAGCAGCCTGGCAAGCTTGCGCTGCTCAAGCAAGAAGCTCTGCCAGATATCACCGGCACGCTTACCATTGCCCTTCAGTTTGACTCCTTGAAGGACTCAGCCGAGCCACTTCTATCCAAGGAGATTACGCCAACTAAGCCCATTCAAGAACTGCTCAACGACAGCGTTTTGCAGCTCTGGGTCAAGCAAGGTATCGGCCACCACCGTGACAAACGCGACACCTGTGCCTTCTGTCGCCAGAGCTTGCCCCATGACATTTGGCAGACGTTGGACCAGCACTTCAGCAAAGAGTCGGGTGATCTTGAAATGGCCTTGGACAATGTCATCACGTCAGTCAAGGACGAGATTGCGGCCATTGCTGGCTTCGTCTCCTTGAGAGGCGATCAGTTCTACATGGAGGAACGCTCTGCTTTTGACACGAGCAGCAAAGCACTTGCCGAGGCATTGGGCATCTACAAGAAAGACTTGGAAGCGCTCAAGAAGTCGCTGGAAACCCGCAAGATCAACCTGTTCCAGTCTGTTGCGCTGAAGCCGTCACTGCACGACCCAAAAGAAGTTCAGAAACACGTAAACGCCATCAATGTTTTGATTGCCACAAACAACGGCAAGACAAAGACGCTGGAAAAAGATAAGACTGCCGCCAGGGACGCGCTTCGCTTGGCTGACGTGTTCGCGTTTGCAGACGCGATCACCTACGACACGGAACTTGTCCGCATAGTTACCTTAAAAACCGGGGCCGACACGGCAGGCAAGACTTATACGGACGTGGAAAAAGATATCCGTGATGCCGAGGCAGAAATCCAAACCTTAAAAGCAAAGCAGAAGGACGAGCGCAAGGGTGCCGAACGGGTCAACTCGCTGCTCAGCAACTTCTTTGGCCATGACAGCATCAAGCTTGAAGCCAGAGACGGGGCCGACAAAGCAACGGTCAAGTTTGAGATCACAAGAAACGGCAAGTCTGCCTACAACCTCAGCGAAGGCGAATGCAGCTTGATTGCCTTTTGCTACTTCATCGCGAAGCTGGATGCCCCAGAGAGCAAAGGCAGAGAACTGATCATTTATATTGACGATCCGATCTCAAGTCTGGACGGCAACCATATCTTCTTCATGTTCAGCTTGATTGAAAGCTTGATTGCCAAGCCTATCAAGAATGCTGATGGATCCAATGCATATCGCTATAAGCAGCTTTTTATCTCGACCCACAACTTGGATTTTTTGAAATATCTCAAGCGCCTGTCCATTCCGAAAAAGAAGATTCCGGCGGGTGAAGGTAAGACCAAGAGTGTTGATGATCACGAGCATTTCATGATTGAGCGAAACGGCGCATCAAGCAACATCTTGCTCATGCCGTCCTACCTAAAAGACTACGTCACCGAATTTCATTACCTCTTCCATCAGATATACAAATGCAAGGATCAAGCTGCCGCTCAGATTTGCCATGAGCCATTCTTCGGCTTTGGCAACAATTTGCGCAAGTTTCTTGAGGCATTTTTGTTCTTCAAGTACCCCTATCATGACGACAGAAACGACACCTATGAACGAATTAAAAAGTTCTTCGGGGAAGAGGAAGACACAGCTATTGCGCTGGTGAATCGTCTTAACAATGAATTCTCTCATCTTGAAGCCGTGCCCGACCGTGGATTCAAGCCAGTGGAGATTCCTGAGATCGCTAAGGTAGCCAACTTCGTGTTGGACAAGATATATGCCGCCGATTCTGCTCAATATAACGCTCTGTTGAAGAGCATTGGGGAGCCTGAACGGACCCATTAAAAACCAAAGGGACTTGAAGCCCATTTTTCATCTGCGCTTGTTTCCATTCAAGCATTCGCCCACAGCTTTGCCCCGATATATTTGATCGGCTCCTGGAATCCAGTAGCCAAATGTCGTTGAGCGCTGGACTTCTCGGAACCGGGCGTTGGTGTCCGTCAGCTCCCGCTGCACAGGAGCCGACCATGCCGACTTTCTGATTTTTCGTGGTGGATGACTGCTTTGGGAAAATTGGCTCAGCGAATGGCCGATTAAGAGCACTGATTCCCAATGGCAGCTCCTGGTCGCTATGGAGAGCTTTGCATAGTGTCCACTATGTGCAGGTCGTAACTATATGCAGATGGCCCGGCGCGGATAGCGCCGGCCCCACGACGGCCTGGGGATCGGGGCCGGCAAAGTCTGCGCATAGTTACAGCGTTTGCAGGAACCGCATGAGCGAGTCCGGCGCCTG
>JAUSNJ010000080.1 GCA_030645355.1 Rhodoferax sp.
ACCAGCCCCGAAAATTCATCGTCTATGCGGTAAAAAACTTGCGCCCCGCTTCGCCGCTTGGCCACCACCCCCGACCGGTACAGCATGGTGAGATGCTGCGAGATATTGGGCTGCGCCACGTCAATCAGGCTGCGCAGTTCACCGACGTTCTTTTCGCCCATGCACAGCGCGCTGACGATGCGCAAGCGCACTGGCGTTGACAGCAAACCAAACAATTCAGCGGCCCGCTCAAACACCTGCAGCGACGAGACATGAGCAACTTTATCTTTCATTTCTTAGGTTTGCATATTCAGATGTACGAATATAAACGATATGCAAAGTCTACCTACTAGGGATTACGCTAATTTAGCGGCCTGAGCCGCATTATTTAAACCGGTAGTGGTCGCGGTTGAGCACGGCTGCAATGGCCGTTACTTCCTCGGGAAACAGGCTCAGGGTCAGCTCGGTATTGCACTGCTCGACCATGCCGCGCAGAATGCCGGGCGTGTTAACACGTCCGGCAGGCTTGTACATGGACGAGCCGTCACCCCCTGCTTTTTGCTGGTGGCAAGCGGTGCAGCGGTTGTCCGCAATCAGCTTTTCACCCAGCTTGAGGTCAGCCCCCTGAAAGATGGCCGGCCCCTGGGCCATTGCGGTGTTGGCGCCCAGGGAAAGAAAAAGGAGAATGGAAGGTAGTTTCATGCCAACAGCGTAACTGCGCACTTCACACCAGCGCATCCCCATCAACCCTGAGCGCCCGCGCATTAAAACTTCCAGCCGACTTGCAGGCCCAATGAATTCTGGGACATGCCGATGGTTTCGGTGCCGCCAAAACTCGATTGCCCCGTGACCGATTGCCGCGGCGCATGCATGTAGGCCACCGTCATCTCGGTCGACGGAGACAGTGCATAAGTGCCCCCCAGCGTGACGTGCGTCGTGATCACGCCGGGCGCCAGGATGTTGAAGGTCACGTCACGCCCCTCGATCGGGTTTTGGCTCTTGTTGTAGCCGGCCCGCAAGGCCAGCCTGGGGGTAGCCTGCCATTGAACACCGAGCTTGATCACGCCGACATCCTTCCAGCCGAAGCCGGGACCGTTCGCTGAGCCCAATTGCGCCTGGTTGGTGCTTGGATTGCCAATCGACGCCACACCGGAATAGTTGATGCGCTGGTAGTCGACGGCCAGCATGACATCGGGCGTTGCCTGAAACGCCGCGCCGACCGAGTAGTTTTCGGGAATATCCAGCTTGCCCTGCTCCGCAAACAAGCCGGCGTAGTCAGAAAACTTCGACATGGAAATCTTGGGCGAATACGAAGCGCCAATGCTCACCTTGTCGTTGAGCTTGCCAAAATAACCCAGGCGCACACCCAAGCCATTGCTGGTGTCAAAGCCATTGTTCGTGACCTTCGAGGAATCACTCGTCATGCGGGGATTGGTAAAGGCCTGCAATCCATCAGCCTTGAACTGCTGATGCACCAGCAATGCTGAAACACCAATCGCGTGGCGGTCATTGAGCTTGTAGGCCACCGTGGGCGCCAACACCACCTGCATCAAGTCCACGCCCAGACGGCCGCTACCGCACAGCAGATTGGCAGGTCCCTGGCCGCAATTGACCTGGCCACCGGCGTAGTCGGTGTTCATGCCGCCATTGCCATAGACCGTCAGGCCAGCCGACAGCCGGTCGTTGACCGTGCGGTTGTAGGCAAACTCGGGAACAAGAAACAGTTTGCTGTCACTTTCCACCGTGGCATTCAAACCCATGGGGTTCCCCGTGCGGCTGGCGCTGCGGTCGGGCATGAAAAAGTCGCCGCCCACTTCAATCCGGTTGCCCGAGAAACTGGCGCGCGCCGGATTGTTGGCGCCGGCAAAACCGTCTTGGGCCACCGCCACGGAGGCGCCGCCCATGCCCTTGGCCTTCATGCCGTAGCCATGGGAAAAGTAGCCGTCGGTTGCAAAGGCGCTGGACAAGGTTCCGCCAAGGAACAGGGCCAGGGCGAGTGGGCGAAGGCGAAGGGTGGTGCGTGCTGCGTGTGTCAATTAATGTCTCCTGTTTTTTATCGTGGTGGTGTTTTCTCGGGGGCGATTAGAACGCACCGTTGGCGGCGCGGTCCATCATCTGGTAAATGGTTTCGCGCACTTTCCATGCCTCTTCCTTCAGGGGCGACGGCAGCTTGCGGCCCATCTTGACCATCATGTCCATGTTCAGGGTGTAGATCCACAGCCCGTCGTCGCGCTCGACCACCGTCAGGCGGCAAGGCAGGTAGGCGCCCATGTGGGGGCTGAAGTCCACCATCATGCGTGCCGTGGTGGGCGAGCAGTAGGAGTAAACCTTCAGGAATTTTTGCTTGACGCCGGTGCGTCCTTCAAGTTCCTTGGACAGCGGAAGCTCACCCACGGACTTCATGTTGCGCTCGGTCGCCACGGTGGAAAACACCTGTTCGATATCGTTAATCGTCACACCGGGCTTGACTTTTCGCTCCCAGGTCGTTGCCACGGCAATATCACCTTCGGCTTCAATCCAGCGGTCCCACATCTTGCTGGCCTCGCCACCGGCGCCGCTTTCCAGCTTGCCCATGGTGCTGATCGTGCCGCACCCCGTGAGCAAGGTCGCCATCAGCAAAGCCGCCAGGCGAAGGGTGAGTGAAGTGTTTTTCATACAGGTTCCTGTTGAGGGTTAAGAAGATTCCAGAACCAGACAACTGGACGCAATTAATACATTTGTCTGATGTGTGGCAATCATCCCGGCTTCAAGCCCCAACGAAAATCAGTATCTACCCTATACCAATGGGGGTATGGTATTTTTTTGACAACAACCCGCGCATGCGCTACGGTCTGGTGCGATCTGGCAAACTGTCACAAACCGTCACCTGGAAGGCTTGAGAACATGCGAAAGAAAACATCCACATCAACCACGGCAGAAACCACCGCAGCAACCGCCCCTGCCGCCGCAGCCGTGAAGTCCACCAGCCAGGCGCAGGATTACCGGCAAGAGCACCAGAAGGACATGGTCAATCGCCTGCGCCGCATTGAAGGGCAAGTGCGGGGCCTGGTGGACATGATTGAAAGCGGCCGCTCCTGCGAAGAGGTGGCCACGCAGATGTCGGCCACGCGCAAGGCCATGGAAAAAGCCTTCTACCGCATGATGACGTGCTCGCTGATCGAAGCCGTGCATGAGTCCAAGACGGATGAGCAGGCCATTGCCGAGGTGTCGCGCTCGGCCCGGCTCATGGAAAAATTTGCATAAAAAAAACCCGCCAGCTGGCGGGTTTGGTTTTTAGTGTGCAGAGTGCGTCATGTCTCGGGCACCTTGGGCTCCCGAAGCGGCTCAGCCAAGCTGAGCCCACCCGGGTCGCCGCAAATTATTTGGCGCCGGCAAGCACCCAGGCAGCCAGTGTCTTGGCATCGGCATCGCTCAGTGCAGCCTGTGCGGGCATGGGAATCGGACCCCATTTACCCGAACCGCCGGCCTTGATGCTTTTGACCAGCGCGGCTTCTGCATCGCTTTGACCTGCGTATTTCTTGGCGATGTCCTGGTAACCAGGGCCGACCAGTTTTTTGTCGACCGCATGGCAGGCCATGCAGGCGTTTTTCTTGGCCATTTCCAGATTGGCGAAAGCCGGAGCAGAGACCAGCGCGGTGGTGGCCAACAGAACATGCAGAAGTTTCATGGGGTTTCCTAAAGAAGTTGTAGCGAATATAACTCATCGCTAATTTAACGTATTTTTTGATTCCTGGTTGTAGTCGATTGCCCACAGAACGTCAGGGATTTCCCGGCCTCAAACGTAACGCCTGGCCATGTCATCCAGGCAAACCGGCTTGATGCGGCTGGCCATGCCCGCGCAGCCAAACGCCTCAAAACGCGCCTGGACAATGCCGCGCGCGGCATTCTTGGCGGCCACCAGCGCCTTGCGCGGATCGAACTCGCTGGGCTGCTGGGCAAACACCTGGCGCATCGCGCCGGTCATGGCCAGGCGGATGTCGGTGTCGATGTTGATCTTGCGCACGCCGTTTTGAATGCCGCGCTGGATCTCTTCAACCGGAACACCGTAGGTTTCCTTGATCTCGCCGCCAAACTGGCGAATGATCTCCAGCCACTCCTGCGGCACGCTGGAAGAGCCGTGCATCACCAGGTGGGTGTTGGGAATTTGCGCATGAATGGCGGCAATGCGGTCGATCGCCAGAATGTCGCCGGTGGGCTTGCGCGTGAACTTGTAGGCGCCGTGGCTGGTGCCAATGGCAATGGCCAGCGCATCCACGCCGGTCTGCGCCACAAAGTCCCTGGCCTGCACCGGGTCGGTCAGCATCATGTCATGGGTGAGTTTGCCCTCCGCGCCGATGCCATCCTCCTCGCCAGCCTC
>JAUSNJ010000083.1 GCA_030645355.1 Rhodoferax sp.
AGACGCCCGGCATTACCGTGCGGCCGATCATCACGATGGATGGCGCGCATGAGGTCAACGAAGTCTGGTTCGAGAACGTGCGCGTGCCGGCGGAAAACATTGTCGGCGAAGAAAACAAGGGCTGGACCTACGCCAAGTTCCTGCTCGGCCACGAGCGCACCAATATTGCCGGCATCGGCGCCGGCAAGCGCGAACTGGGACGCCTGAAGCGCATTGCAGCCAGCGAGACCAAGAACGGCCGTCCGCTATTGAAAGACCCGCTGTTTGCCGCCCGCGTGGCGCAGATCGAAGTCGACCTGGCTGCGCTTGAAATCACCAACCTGCGTGTGCTGTCGGCAGAGGCGCAGAAGCGCTCGCCGGGACCGGAGGCGTCGATCCTGAAGATCAAGGGCACCGAAATCCAGCAAGCCATCACCGAGGCGCTGGTACAGGCGGTGGGAAACTATGCGCTGCCGCTGCGGCGCGAGGCAATGGAAGCCGGCTATCAGGGCGAGTCTGTCGGGCCGGCTTATGCCGCGTCGCTGTCCGCGCAATACCTGAACATGCGCAAGGTTTCGATCTACGGCGGATCGAACGAGATCCAGAAAAACATCATCGCCCAGATGATTCTCGGAATATAGGAAGCACGCGATGGATTTCACTTTCACTGAAGAGCAGCAGATGCTGCTCGAAACCACCCGCCGCTTCATCCAGAAGGATTATGGTTTTGAAGCGCGGCGCAAGATCCTGCGCGACACGCCACACGGGCATGACCCGGAAATCTGGCAGGGACTGGCAGACATCGGCCTGCTGGCGCTGAACGTGCCGGAACAGCATGGCGGCATGGGTGGCAATGCGCTCGACACCATGCTGGCGATGCAGGCAATGGGCGAAGGGCTGGTGCTGGAGCCTTACCTGGCGAGCGCCGTGCTGGCGACGCACCTGCTGGCGACGCTGGCCACCCAGGAACAACAAGCCGCGCTGTTGCCCGGCATGGCAGCCGGCGAGAAGATTGCCGTGCTGGCGCATGACGAGCCGTCGACGCGCTTCGACTGGCAAGCTGTAAAGACCAGCGCCGCCAGAAAAGGCACCGGCTACGTGCTGTCGGGCCACAAGAGCGTGGTGTCGCATGCCGCGAATGCCGATGTGCTGCTGGT
>JAUSNJ010000095.1 GCA_030645355.1 Rhodoferax sp.
TGACGGCCGGGTTCGCACCGCAAGGTGGGGGACCACCCCCTTTCACCCCGTCGATTGCTCCGTTGATGCCCTTTTGGGTGCTCAAAACGGCGTTAACGGAGCAACCGATGGGGGTGAGTGCGCCGATTAAGGGCTGGGACCCGTCCGTGTTAGACTTGAGACTAATTGTTATTGTGGCAGTGGATGAGTGCGCCGGTTCTAGTTAGAACCAGGACGACGTTTCCGGTTTGCAGGGTTCTTGTGCAACGTATGCCACATTTTCGCATGCCTAGGGGCAATTCAGGATGAAAGTCCGTGGCCCCGGCGTGCGGTCCGACTATTAAGGCTTCGCCTCAGCTGCTCTGGAGAGAACTTCAAAGCTCGAGCGGCGGGGCGCAGCGACAAGAGAGCGGCTGCCAACGGCCGCTCCGGATAAAACGGAGAACACGAGAGTGCCTACGATTAACCAGCTGGTCCGCAAGGGCCGCACGCCTAAGGTCAAGAAGACCAAGGCTCCCGCGCTTAACGGCAGCCCCATGCGCCGCGGTGTCTGCACCCGCGTGTACACGACGACCCCGAAGAAGCCGAACTCGGCTCTGCGTAAGGTCGCCCGTGTGCGCCTCAACGGTGGCGTTGAAGTCACCGCTTACATCCCCGGTGTAGGCCACAACCTGCAGGAGCACTCCATTGTGCTCGTCCGTGGCGGCCGCGTGAAGGACCTTCCGGGTGTCCGTTACAAGATCGTCCGTGGCGCCCTCGATACCCAGGGTGTCAAGAACCGTAAGCAGGCTCGTAGCCGCTACGGCGCAAAGATGGAGAAGAAGTAATATGCCTCGCAAGGGTCCGGCCCCCAAGCGGCCGCTAGTTCTAGATCCCGTTTACGGCTCCCCGCTGGTCACCCAGCTGATCAACAAGGTGCTCGTTGACGGCAAGAAGTCCACCGCAGAGCGCATCGTTTACGGTGCACTCGAAGGTGCCCGCGCCAAGTCCGGCGGCGACCCGGTTGCAGCCCTCAAGAAGGCCATGGAGAACGTCAAGCCTTCCCTCGAGGTCCGCTCCCGCCGCGTCGGTGGCGCCACCTACCAGGTTCCGGTTGAGGTCAAGCCGGGTCGCTCGACGGCCCTCGCCCTGCGCTGGCTCGTTGGCTACTCCAAGGCCCGCCGCGAGAAGACCATGACCGAGCGCCTCCAGAACGAGATTCTGGATGCCTCGAACGGTCTCGGTGCCGCTGTGAAGCGTCGCGAAGACACCCACAAGATGGCCGAGTCCAACAAGGCCTTCGCACACTACCGCTGGTAATACTTCCCGGACGCCGCCGGCTCTACCGAGCCGGCGGCGAACGTGCAGTCCATCCGAAAGGGAGACACCGTGGCACAGGACGTGCTTACCGACCTTAGCAAGGTCCGCAATATCGGCATCATGGCCCACATTGATGCCGGCAAGACCACTACTACCGAGCGCATTCTGTTCTACACAGGTGTGAACCACAAGATCGGCGAAACGCACGACGGCGCTTCGACGACTGACTGGATGGAACAGGAAAAGGAACGCGGCATTACCATCACGTCTGCCGCCGTGACCTGCTTCTGGGAAAACAACCAGATCAACATCATCGACACCCCCGGCCACGTTGACTTCACGGTTGAGGTTGAGCGCTCCCTGCGCGTCCTCGACGGTGCAGTTGCCGTATTCGATGGCAAGGAAGGCGTGGAGCCGCAGTCTGAGACTGTCTGGCGCCAGGCTGACAAGTACAACGTCCCGCGCATCTGCTTCGTCAACAAGATGGACAAGCTTGGCGCTGACTTCTACTTCACCGTCGACACCATCATCAGCCGCCTCGGTGCTAAGCCGCTCGTCATGCAGCTGCCGATCGGCGCCGAGAACGACTTCATCGGCGTCGTCGACCTGCTCTACATGCGCGCACTGGTCTGGCCCGGCGACTCCAAGGGTGACGTCACCATGGGTGCCAAGTACGAGATCCAGGAGATCCCGGCTGACCTCAAGGAAAAGGCCGAAGAGTACCGCGCGACGCTCGTTGAGACCGTTGCGGAGTCCTCCGAAGAACTCATGGAGAAGTACCTCGAAGGTGAAGAAATCACCGAGGACGAGCTCAAGGCCGGCATCCGCAAGATGACGATCAACTCCGAGCTCTACCCGGTCTTCTGCGGATCCGCATTCAAGAACCGCGGCGTCCAGCCGATGCTTGATGCTGTTGTCGATTACCTGCCGAACCCGCTCGACGTCCCCCCGATGATCGGTCACGATCCTCGCGACGAAGAGAAGGAACTGACGCGCAAGCCGTCCTCCGAGGAGCCGTTCTCGGCTCTGGC
>JAUSNJ010000097.1 GCA_030645355.1 Rhodoferax sp.
CGTTCAACAACACGGTGGTGTGTATCAAGGATGCTTCCACCGTGCGCCGTCAGAAAGAATAGTCTTTGAAAACGTCAGGCATGTCGCCCTGCATCGCCTTGGCCTCTTCAGCGTCATAGGTCGCCTGGTCCCACAACTCGAAGTAGCTGCCCATACCCAGCAACACAGCGTCCTTGGCAATGCCAGCGGCGCCGCGCAGTTCAGGCGACACCAGCACGCGACCCGTGCCGTCGAGTTCGACATCCATGGCGTTGCCCAGGAAGATGCGCTTCCACCACTGTGCATCCATTGGCAGTGCAGCGATGCGTTCACGGAACTTCTCCCACTCGGGACGCGGGAAAATCATCAAACAACCGTGGGGGTGCTTTGTGATGGTGAGTTGGCCCGAGGCGGTGGCGCTGAGGACGTCACGATGCCGGGTCGGCACCGACAGCCGACCTTTAGCATCCAGACTCAAAGACGAAGCCCCTTGAAACACGACAGCACACTCTCTTTTGATGATTCGGCAAAGAAATAAATGCGCAAAGGCACTTTTCACCACTTATTTGCACATTTTTGCACTGTATCAGCAAAAGTAGGTCGCACCAACCGGTTTTGAAATAAATATTTCCAATGAAATCAAGGGCTTAGAGACGGATCTCGATGCAAATGAAGATCAAAAAACGTTCTAGATTAAGGACTTAGGGCGTGTAATCAATGTGATGCCTGAAGACAGGCTTGATTCCACCTTAGGCAGTTCAGGACAGAACCAAAAAAGATGTCCCGCAAACACTTACAAAATGTAACGCGAAAGGTCTTCATCCTGGCTCAACTCACCGAGGCGGGCCTGCACATCGGCAGCATCGACCCGAATGGTTTGACCAGCCAGGTTGGCAGCGTCAAAACTCACTTCATCGAGCAAGCGCTCCATGACAGTCGACAGACGCCGGGCGCCAATGTTTTCGGTGCGCTCATTGACATCGAATGCAATATGCGCCAAGCGTGTGATGCCCTCATCGAGAAACTCGATGTGCACATCTTCGGTGGCGAGCAGGGCCTGGTACTGTTTGACCAAGGAAGCCGTGGTTTGCGTCAGGATGGCGACAAAGTCCTGCACCGACAGCGACTGCAGCTCCACCCGGATCGGGAAGCGCCCCTGCAACTCAGGAATCAAGTCACTGGGCTTGCTCAGGTGAAACGCACCCGAGGCGATGAACAAGATGTGATCCGTTTTGACCATGCCGTATTTGGTCGACACCGTGGTGCCCTCGACCAGTGGCAGCAGATCGCGC
>JAUSNJ010000101.1 GCA_030645355.1 Rhodoferax sp.
GCCACTGCCATCCACAGTGGGCAGACCGTCTGCGAGAACTGCCACAAGTCGACCAGCACCTGGCTGGGCTCCAAGCCCGACCACAGCCTGTTTACCGCGGCAACGAATTGCTCCAGCTGCCATAACGGTAGCGCCGCCACCGGCAAGGTTGCGAACCATATTCCGACCTCGGTCAACTGCGTCAGCTGCCACAACGTGACCGGCTGGAGACCGACCAAGTGGAACCACAGCCAGATGCCGGTGACCAACCAGTGCACCACCTGCCACACTGGGGCCTACCCGCCAGCGGATGGCAAGCCCATCAACCACATTCCCTACCAGACACTGACGGGTGTGGCGATTACCAACTGTGACAGCTGCCACAAGTCGGGTTATACGAGCTGGATTCCGAGCCGTTTCCATTCCAATGTGTCGCTGTCCACGCAGTGCGCGACCTGCCACCTGAGCGCCACGTATGGCCTGAGCAGCCGGCCAGCCACCGCCATCCACAACGGCCAGACCGTCTGCGAGAACTGCCACAAGTCGACCAGCACCTGGCTTGGCTCCAAGCCCGACCACAGTCTGTACACGGCGGCCACAGTGTGCTCCACCTGCCACAACGGCAGCGCCGCCGCCGGCAAGACCGCCCAGCACATTCCCACCAGCGTCAACTGCGTCAGCTGCCACAATGTGACGGGCTGGAAGCCCACCAAGTGGAACCACAGCCAAATGCCGGTGACCAACCAGTGCACCACCTGCCACAGCGGGGCGTACCCACCGGCCGACGGCAAACCCGTCAATCACATTCCCTACCAGACCCTGACGGGCGTGGCGATCACCAACTGCGACAGCTGCCACAAATCGGGCTATGCCAGCTGGAACCCCGGCAGGTTCCACTCCAACGTATCGATCGCAACCCAGTGCGCAAGCTGCCACTTGACGGCTGGATACGGCTTGACCAGCAAGCCCGCCACAGCGACCCACTCGGCGGTGACCGGCAACTGCGAAAGCTGCCACCGCTCCACCAGCAGCTGGCTGAGCGTGCAGTACACACACGCGCCCGCGAACGCCGTAGGTACCGGAACCTGTGACAACTGCCACAACGGCAGCACCACCGCAGTCTCCAAGCCGCCAACCCACATACCCGTACCCGTGGGTATCGCCAAGTGCGACTCCTGCCACAAATCACAAGTGCGATTTGCAACGTCGGTGACGATGAACCACAGCGTGGTGTCTGCGGCCACCTGCAAGTCCTGCCACAACGGAAGCTATCTGTCGGCGGGTGCCCAGGGTGCCCTGGCCAAGCCTGCCAACCATATACCGGAAGCCACGCAACTGATGGGTGGTGCGGCCATGGATTGCAGTGCTTGCCACAGCAGCACGACCAGCTGGCTGACCGAGCGCATGAACCACAACTCGACGATGGGCAATGGCGCTGGCTGGTGCAAAGGCTGCCATGCGTCCGGAACCTCGTATCTGGGTTCCATGGAAAAGAAATCGCTGAACCACGAAAAGGCCGGATCGACTGATTGTTCGCAATCCGGCTGCCACCGTCCCCTGGGCAACAAGGGCGCAACCTACTCCAAGTGGGACTAAACCTGCATTCCGACTCCGACCCAAGACACTGACCCGCGAAGCCCCCTCCCATGCAAACACGCAATCTTTTTTGGCCTCTGGCCCTTGTCGGGCAGCTATGCCTGGTTTCCCAGGCCCAGGCCCAACTGCTTGATGACATCGAAATCAAGAGCAGTGGCAAAGACGCAGTGGCGGTGATACGTTTTTCCGCACCGGTCCAGTTCCAGCGCTCGATCGCCGCCAAGTCTGGCGACTTGGTGCAGGTCTTCTACAACATCTTGCCCAGAAAAGACTCGACCATCACCCTGGTGGGTGAGCGGCGTATCGCCGGTGGCAACGGTCTGCCACAACTGGTGGTCACGGACGAAGCCGTTTCCAATGACGACCTGTTCAAGCGCAAGCTGCTGGTCCGCTTTAGCCAGTCCGTGGGTTTCAAGGTGCGCGCCGGGCGCGCCAAAGAGACCCTGGAGATTGTGATGGAGGGAATGGGCTCCATGGTGTCAACGGCCGCCCCCGTCCCCAAGGCCAAGGAGGCGGGCAAACACTATGCCGTTGTGCTGCAAAGCTCTGCCGACCCGGGTGAGCAGTTGAAGGCGTCCATACCTGCCATCCTGCAAGAGGCTGAAGTGTTCACGTCGAGCCGCGTCGCAGACGGCAAGACCAGCTACGAGATCTCCCTGGGATACTTTGGCACGCTGGCCGAGGCAGAAAACGCACAGCGCCTGCTGGTCAAGCGCTTTCCCGCCGCTGCGGTTGTTCCGTTGGCGCAAGCAGCGGCCCCGCAGCAGCCATCCCCTTCGGTGACCCAGCCGTCTGACGGCGGCGCGGCGCCCGCCGCCATTGCGTCGGCGCCCGAGGTCGAAGCCAGCGCCGCCAAGCTGATGGCGGTGGCCGATGCAGCCAACGACCGGGGCGACTACCAGGATGCCATCGCAGCACTCGACAAACTGCTCAACCTGCCCCCCAACACCCGCACCCGCAAAGCGCAGGAACAGATTGGACTCACGCGCCTGAAGTCGGGCGACAACGCCCGGGCCCGGGGCGAGTTTGAAACCTTTTTGAAGCTGTACCCGACGGGTGCCGACAGCGAGCAGATCCGCCAGTACCTGGTGAATTTGCCCAAGGAGTCGGCCGTTGCCAAGGTGCGTGGTGCGGCGGAGCCGGTTTCCACCACCAATGGTTCGGTTTCGGTCTTCTACTACGGGGGGCAGTCCCAAACCCGTTCACAGGATTTTGTGGATTCACCCCTCGGCGGGCTGCCCATACTCCAGTCCGAAAACAGCCTGTCGGGCACCGACCAGAAGCAGGTGCAGACCAATGTGGATGTCAACTGGCGCTACCGCGATGCGGAGAAGGACATGCGTTTCGTGGTGCGCGACACCTACAGCGCCGACCTCATGCCCAACCGCCCCAACAAGAACCGCCTGTCGGCGCTGTACTTTGACCAGCGCTCGCTGACCAATGGCACGGCCTTCAAGGTGGGGCGCCAGTCCCCCATCGGTGGCGGCGTGCTCTACCGTTTTGACGGGGTGCAGGCAGCGTATACCTTTGCCCCGAAGTGGAAGGTCAGCGCGGTCTATGGCGTGCCCACCGACTTGCTGCTGGACAGCAAACGCCACTTCTATGGCGCATGGGTCGATGCGGATGCCCTGGCTCCGAACATGAGCGGCAGCGTCTACGTCAACCAGCAGATGATTGACGACCAGATTGACCGCAGTGCGGTTGGCGCCGAATTGCGCTATTTCAACGAGGGGCTGGCCCTGTCCGGTCAAGTGGACTACGACCAGGTGCTCAAAGGGCTGAACATTGCCACCGTGCAGGGGTCATGGCAGTTTCCGGACACCACCGTGATCAACTTCCTGTTCGACCGGCGGGCCACGCCCGTGCGTTCGCTGGGCAATATCCTGTTCTTCCAGGACCCTTCGCTGCCCACGCCGGCCCGCAACATCCAGGACCTGCTGGCGACCACGCCCATTGACATGCTGCGCGGCCAGGTCAACGGCATCACGTCGTTCCAGACCCAGGGCATGGTGGGCTTCACCACGCCGGTGGCAACCAACTGGCAGGCGGGTGGCAATGTGAATTACACCAATGTCGACGAGATCAAACCCATTGCTGTCATACTGCCCAACGGCCAGCCCAGTACCGGTGACCTGTGGAGCGTTGGCGCGCAACTGATTGGCTCCAATCTGTATTCGGCCCGCGATACCCATGTGTTCAACGCCAACTTCCTGTCGGGACCGACCTACCGGGGAACCTTGCTGTCGTATAACAATCTGACAGGCATCAACGAAGAGTGGCAGGTGGAGCCATCGATACGCCTGTACGTGCAGGACGACAGCCTGGGCAACAAGATGAAGCGATGGACGCCCGGCATTCGCATGACCTACCGCCTGATCAAGCGGATATCGCTCGAGACCGAACTCACCTATGAGATCGCCGACACCACCGGCCCCACGCGTACCGAGTCGTCGCAACGCATGTTCTATTACCTGGGCGCCCGCTTTGACTTCTGATGACCAACCGACGATTGCACACACCATGAGCGACAGTATTGAAGGCCTGCGGCAACAGCTGCAGCAACTCCAGGAACAGTATGCAACGGGGGCGCTCCCCAAGGAATCCTACGACGCCGAAAAAGCCGCGCTGGAGCGACGCCTGTTGGACCAGGTCATGGCGGCACCGGCACCTGCGCAGGAGGGGGACGCCCGATGGATGTTTGCCGGCATAGCGACGGTCGCGCTGGTCGTGGTCGCTGCCGGGTATTGGTGGACGGGTTCGCGCAGCACGCCCATGGGCACGACTGCGGCCATGCCCGGCATGTCCACGATGCCTGCAATGCCAGCCATGCCGGCCAAGTCGACCCAGCCAGCGAGCATCGCCCCCGCAATGGGCGGCAGCGCACCCCATGGAACCGAAACCGGCCAGGTGGCCTCCATGGTGGAGCGGCTGGCCCAGCGCCTCAAAGACCAGCCACAGGATGCCGAAGGCTGGGCGATGTTGGCGCGCTCCTACAGCGTGCTGGGGCGCCACCCCGAGGCCCTCAAGGCCTACGAAAAAGCGCTGGCCTTGCGCAAGGACGACGCCAACCTGCTGGCCGACTATGCCGACTCGCTGGCCGTGCAGAACAACCGCGTGCTCGCCGGCGAACCCCTCAAGCTGGTCACGCGTGCGCTCAAACTGGAACCCCGCAACCTCAAGGCGCTGTCGATGGCGGGGTCGGAGGCTTTTGACCGCCAGGACTACAAGCAGGCGATCCAGTACTGGCAGCAGGTGGTCGAATTTGGGCCGCCTGAGAGCCCCATGGTGCAACAGGTCAAACCCGGCCTGGAGCAGGCGCGGCAACTGGCGGGTGCGCCACGACCCGGTAAACCGTAATTCCACGGAGTCTTTTTCTGTATTTCGTGCTGGGATGAATTACCTCTATCTCTATGCGGCCATCGTCGTCATCGCGATGACGCTCTATGTGCGCCGCCAGCGGCGCATCCACGCCACGCACGCCGCTGAATTGCAGGTGGCGGTGCAGAGTGGTCTGGTGGAGCCCCCTTCCCTGCATCCGGTGGTCGATTTCAGCCGCTGCATGGGTTCTGGCGCCTGCGTCAAAGCCTGCCCGGAAGGCGCGCTGGGTGTGGTGAACGGCAAGGCGGTGCTGGTCAACGCGGCCGCCTGCATTGGTCATGGTGCCTGCATGGCCGCCTGTCCGGTGGAGTCGATCAAACTGGTGTTTGGCACGGAGCGGCGCGGCATCGACATACCCAATGTGACGCCCCAGTTCGAGACCAACATTCCCGGCATCTTCATTGCCGGCGAACTCGGCGGCATGGGTCTGATCCGCAAGGCGGCCGAACAGGGGCGCCAGGCCATGGATGCGATTCGGAAAAAGCGCGGCACCAAGGCGGATTTCGATGTGTTCATCGTTGGCTGCGGACCTGCGGGTCTGTCTGCCGGTCTGTCTGCCATCCACCACAAGCTGCGCTACAAACTGATCGAGCAGGAAGACTCGCTGGGCGGATCGGTCTACCACTATCCCCGGCAAAAGATTGCCATGACCGCACCGGTGGAGCTGGACCTGATTGGGAAGGTGAAGTTCAACGACGTGCAGAAGGAAACACTGCTGGCGTTCTGGATGGACGTGGTGCACAAGACCAGCCTGAAGATTGCCTTTCGCGAACGCATGGAGTCGATCGAACGCGAGGAAGGCCACTTCCGCGTGCGCACCGACCGGGGCAGCTACACCACCGCAGCCGTGCTGCTGGCCATGGGGCGCCGTGGAACACCGCGCAAGCTGGAAGTGCCAGGGGAAGAGTCGGCCAAGGTGGCCTATCGCCTGGCAGACCCGGCGCAATACGTGGGGCAGTCGGTGCTGGTCGTGGGCGGGGGCGACAGCGCGCTCGAAGCCGCCATCGCCCTGTCCCAGGAAAAGGACACGGATGTGATCCTGTCCTACCGCAGTGCCGCGTTTTCACGCGTCAAGCAAAAGAACCGGGCGCTACTGGAGCAGCAGGAAAAAGCCGGACGCCTGCGCGTGCTGCTCAACTCCACGGTCGCCAGTATCGAGGAACACCACGTCGAAATCGACCATGGCGGCGTGGTACAGCGCATCAAAAACGATGTGGTGCTGGTGTGTGCCGGCGGCGTGTTGCCCACGCCGCTGTTGCAACAAATCGGCATCCAGTTCGACACCAAATTCGGCACGGCTTAGGCCATCGGCGCGCACTATCATGTGCGCACCCCATGCCCCATGGGGCTACGCCGCGTGAGCGGCACGATGGAACCTGATGTGTGATCGATAGACGCATTTTTCTGAGCACTGGCCTGGGCGCTGCGTGGGCGGCCGCGGGCTGCCAGAGCGCGGACAGCCTGGCGCACATCGCCGGTGGTTTTGCCGGCGTGCGCGTGGAGCGGGGCCACTGGCTGCGCGACGGCCTGCAGGGCGGACAAGCCTGGCCCGGTCCGGCCAAAATCTTCAAGACCCGGGTCGTGATCGCGGGCGGCGGTGTGGCCGGTCTGGCCGCCGCACGCGCACTGCGTCTGCGCGGCATGGACGACTTTGCGCTGCTGGAGCTGGAAGACAGTGCCGGCGGCAACAGCCGTGGCGCCGAGATGGCGGGCATTGCCTGTCCGCAGGGCGCGCACTACCTGCCGCTGCCCGGCAACGATGCGCCCGAGGTGCAGGACCTGCTGGAGGAGCTGGGCCTGCGCCAGCGCGTATCGGGCCGCTGGCAGTATGACGAGCGCCACCTGTGCCACAGCCCGCAGGAGCGCCTGTTTTTTAACGGTGAGTGGCAGGACGGTTTGCTGCCGGTGCACGGGGTGGCGACCAGCACCCTGGCCCAGTACCAGAAATTTGCCGTGCTGGTAGAGCAGGCTAGAAGTGTCGCGCGCTGGACAATGCCTGTGCAAAACAGGGCTCTAGCCCTCGTGCAATCTGATCTCGCAGCTATTACTTTTGTAGCGTATCTGGAGCAGCAAGGTCTGGATGACCCGCACTTGCGCTGGTACCTGGACTACTGCTGCCGCGACGACTACGGTGCCGGCATTGCCACGGTATCGGCCTGGTCCGGCATCCACTACTTTGCCAGCCGACACGGCTTCCACGCGCCGGGCGTTGATGCGCCAGAGCGCGAGGGCCTGCTGACCTGGCCGGAAGGCAACGCCTGGATTACCCGGCGCCTGGCTGCTCCGTTGGGCGAACGCCTGACCACCGGCCGCGTGGTGCTGCGCATCGCGACCACCCGGCACGGCGTGGAGGTGGATGCCTTCAACACCGCAACCCACAACACCGAGCGCTGGCTGGCCGAGCGCTGCGTGGTGGCGCTGCCGATTTTTGTAGCTGTGCGGGTCGTGCAGAACCCGCCCGATTTTCTGCGCCAGGCGGCGCGCCAGGTGGTCTATGCGCCGTGGCTGGTGGCCAATATCCACATCACCCGGGCGCTGCACGACCGCCCCGGACCCGCGCCGAGCTGGGACAACGTGCTGTACAACGCGGATGGCGGTGGCGGTGGCGATGGCGCCGGTCAGGGCCTGGGCTATGTGGATGCCACGCACCAGAATCTGCAGGCCGTCGCCGGGCCCACGGTGCTGACCCACTACCGGGCCTTGGGCGATGTGGCGGGCGCCACGCCCGGTGCCGCCGTGGGAGCGCCCGGCCGCAAGCTACTGCTGGAGCGCACGTGGTCCGCGTGGCGCAATCAGATCGTGTACGAGCTGTCACAGGCGCACCCCGATCTGCCGTCCAAGGCCACGCGCGTGGACATTACCCGCTATGGCCATGCGATGGCCATTCCCGTGCCGCAAGCCAATGGTCAAATCGGTCTGTGGCCCTCGTCAAATATGCACAAGACGCTATCAAAAACAGAGCAATCATCTGTCCGCCCCCGGCTGACCTGGGAGCGCCTGGGCTTTGCCCACAGCGACTGGGCGGGCTATTCGGTGTTTGAAGAGGCGTTCACCGCCGGGCACACGGCAGGCTGGTCACGATCTACCTGACACAGTCCATCACGCCGGACCGCCGCCGGGTGCCTGACCGGGCAGCCCTTCACTGATGAACGCCAGGAATGCGCGGGTCCGGGCCGGAATCAGTTTGCGTGACGGCACGGCGGCATAGATGGTCAGGCGGCCGTTGATCCAGTCGGGCAGCACATGGACCAGGGCGCCGCTGGCCAGGTGCTGTGACACCAGCAGGCGCGACAGCACCGCAATGCCTGCGCCGTCCAGCGCCGCGCGGTACAGCACGTCCAGACTGATGGACCGCAGGGCGACCGGCATGTCCACCTCGACCGCCTCCCCCGCCCCTTGTGCCGGGCGCAGGCGCAGGAGGCGGTTGCTGGTGCCACCATTCTGCTGGCGTGAAAATTTCAGGTACTCGTGCCGTTCCAGATCCTGGGGCTGGCGCGGCGTGCCCGCGCGCTGCAGGTAGGTGGGGGAGGCGCACAGAATCCACTCCGAGCTGGATAGTGCCCGCGCCACGACGTTGGCGTCATAGCCTTCGTCCGCTGCCATGAAGGTCACGTCAAACTCCTCCACCCGCGTCTGCGGAAAAGGGTCCACGGTGATGTCCAGCGCCACCTTGGGGTAACGCTGGCGCCAGTGCCCCACGTTCGGTGCCAGCACGTAGGACGCCAGCACCGGCGTGGCCAGCACATGCACCGTGCCGTGCAGCTCTTGTGTGCTGGAGCCCACGGCGGCCTCGGCGTCGTCGATTTCGCCCAGGATGCTGCGCACCCGCAGCAGATACAGCTCGCCGACCTCGGTCAGTGCCAGCTTGCGGGTGGTGCGCTGCATCAGCCGGGCGCCCAGGTGCTGCTCCAGGTCGCCAAACAGGCGGGTCACGGTGGCCGGCGACAGGTCCAACGTCCGGGCGGCGGCGGCAAAACCACCGTCATCAACGATCCGCTGGAACACCCGCATGGATAAAAGTCGGTCCATATGTGCAATGAGTAAGTTTTCAACCCCTTGATTGTTCCACTTTTAGCAATGATGAATTACTGACCCGATGGTTTTTAATTTCGCCAATCGGCGTACAGTTCAACCCATCGATGAGCCGAAACCGAAATAGACGACTCACCGAGGCTGGACAAGCAGGGACCCCACGGCCCCCGACCTGCCCGGAAATGTCTAACAACCTTTGAAAGAGATGATCATGAAAAACGTATTCGCAACTTCCGCTTTGATTCTTGCTTGTGGCCTGAGCGCCGGTTCCAGCTTCGCTGCCTACAGCGCCCCCCAGACCCGCCTGAACACCCAGGCAACCAGCTCGTATTTCGAACCTTCGGCTCCCAGCGTGTTGAGCCGTGCCGAAGTCAAGGCCTCCGTCATCAGCGCCCGGGAAGCCATCGCCGGTGTGAACACCCATGACACCAGCTCGCATTTCCCCAAGGCTACACCCAGCGTGCTGAGCCGCGCCGAGGTCAAGGCTGACGCAGTGAAGGCCCTGCGGTCTGGCAACGCCTCTCCCGTGGACTACCGCGGTTGATCCGGCCGCCAGTGCCCACTACCTGCCCGTAAATGTCTAACTCCTGATTGAAAGAAATGACCATGAAAAACGTATTCGCAACTTCCGCTTTGATTCTTGCTTGCGGCCTGAGCGCCGGTTCCAGCTTCGCTGCCTACAGCGCGCCCCAGACCCGCCTGAACACCCAGGCAACCAGCTCGTACTTCGCACCCTCGGCACCCAGCGTGTTGAGCCGTGCCGAAGTCAAGGCCGAGTTCGACCAGGCGCAAAAGGCCGGCAACGTGCCAGCCATGGGCGAGAGCGTGAACGTGCGTGAAACCGCCGCTCCCAGCACGCTGACCCGTGAAGCCGTGCGCGCCGAGTTCCTGCAGGCGCAAAAGGCCGGCACTTTGCCAGCCATGGGTGACCGCGGTTAAGAACCGCCCATCCCTCGCTGCTGACCTGGGTCTTCCAGGTTGCGCACAAAAATCCCGTCCACGAGGCGGGATTTTTTTTTCCGCCCCTAAAATCCCCGGGGCAGTGCCACACGGTGTCGCGCCGCTCCCACCCGCGCAGCCCACACCCACACCATGCAAATCCTCGTTCTGCTCCTCATTGCCGCCTTTGTGGCCTATAACTTCCAGCGGCGCGACGAACGCCAGCGCGTCGCACTGCTGGCCAGCCACCTGGGCCAGTACCAGATTGAAAAACTGATGGAAACGCTGACCGAGGGCTATATGCGGGCCCTGGGCGAGAGCGATCCCGCCCGCCAGGCGCAGATCTGGAGCATGCTGTCCACCACCGAGGGAGCGCTGGGCGAGCAGTTCAACCGTTTCGTGCTGGGTCTTGCACGGGTGGATGCAAAGGACGCACGGGTCAGCAAGCTGCCGCTGTCGATTTTCTACACCGCCCGGTTGTTCCCGGCAAGCACCTTTGACTTTCGCAAGGCCATGAGCCTGCATGCCCGCGGCATTACCCAGGCCCTGGAAGGCCAGCCGGGCCAGAGCGCCAAGGACAAGGCCTTCACCCTGCTGGCCGAGATGTATTTGATGCAGCACACCTGCCACTGGTTTTGCAAGTCCAAGACCGTGGCCTCCACCCGCTTGCTGCTGCGCCACCAGACGCCGTATGCCAAGGTGCTGGAATCGGTGGCGCCGGAAACGCGCCAAGCCTACAACGCGCTGATCGCCCGCTAATCGGATGCCCGGGCACCGCTCTTGCTTGGCCTCCCCCATCACCCCTTTCCACTCTATCAAGGCTTACTTCCATGCAGCATGTCGTTTTCAACCAAAAAGGTGGCGTCGGCAAGTCCACCATCACCTGCAACCTGGCAGCCATCAGCGCGTGGGCTGGCCAGCGCACGCTGGTCATCGACCTGGATTCGCAGGGCAACTCCACCCGCTACCTGCTGGGCGCCGAGATGCCGGAAGACCTGCCGAATGTGGCGGAGTTCTTTGAGCAAAGTCTGAAGTTCACGATCCGCGACAAGGGCGCCAGCGAATACATCGTCAACACCCAGTGGGAAGGCCTGGACCTGATGCCGTCCAGCCCCCTGCTCGACGAACTGCACAGCAAGCTGGAATCGCGCCACAAGATCTACAAGCTGCGCGACGCCCTCGAACTGCTGGCCGAAGACTACGACCAGATCTACATCGACACGCCGCCGGCGTTGAACTTCTACACCCGCTGCGCGCTGATCGCGGCCCAGGGCTGTTTGATTCCGTTCGACTGCGACGATTTTTCGCGCCGCGCGCTGTACACGCTGCTGGAAAACGTCCAGGAAATCCAGGCCGACCACAATTCCGAACTGAAGGTGGAGGGCATCATCGTCAATCAGTTCCAGGCCCGCGCCAACCTGCCCCAGCGCATGGTGCAGGAACTCATTGACGAAGGCCTGCCGGTGCTGCAGCCCTATCTGCGCTCGTCGGTGCGTATCCGCGAATCGCACGAGCAGTCCACGCCCATGATTTTTCTGGACCCCAGCCATCTGCTGACGCAGGAGTTTGTCGCCTTGCATGACGCGCTGGCCTGAGAGTTAGTGGCCTAATTGGCAGCTAGCCTTCGTAAAATAGGCACGTTGCGCTACTAATATGGTAGCAACGTGGTTCGCCAGCGCGCTCGGTCAGGTCCGCAGCACATCGCCCTTGAACGAATAGAGAATTGCCACCACTTCGTTGACTTCGGTCTGGCCGACCCCCTGGGCCTGCAACGCCGCGACAAAGTCATCAATCGCTGCGATCAACTCCTGTTCGCTGGCATTCATCCCGGCATGGGCGGTTCGCATGTCACGGCCCTCGTACTTTTGGGGACCGCCGGAGCCAGCACAAAAGAACTGGGTGCCCAGCACTTTCAGGCGGGGCAGGTCTTTGCCACGAAAGCGCGGGGCCAGCAGCGGATTGACCGCATGGCGATCTAGCGCGTCGTCGACCACTGCTTCAATGCGCTGAGCGCCGCCGAGCCGTTGGTAAAGTGAATCAGTCATGGTATTTCCTTGGTTAAGATTTTTTGGCGGACTCGACCGGAACGGCGTCCAGCGGCGACTCAAAGGCGATGAAGAGGATGCAGGGCTTAGCACTCGCGCAATATCCTTTGTGGGGATGTTTGGCAGGACCGTAGGCATAAGTTCCCGGCTTCAGGACCGCCGTCTTCTGCCCGTCATAGGTCACATGCAGTTCGCCGGCGACCAGGACCATGCGCTCGGCAGACGTGTGCCAATGCAGCGGTATCGTCGATTTGGCGGGTACTTTTAGAAAGACGTCAAGGTTGTCCTTTGCCGGATCGCCGTGCAGGGGAGCCATGCCGCACCCCTTGGGCAGGAAGGGTGGGCAGGGGCCCCATTTGAGTTGCGGGTCGCCGGCAGTCTGCGTCGTCGCCTGCTCAGTTGCAGGTGCTTGCGCCAGCGCGAGGGAGCCGGCAAAAGCCATCGACAACAGAATTGCCTTGGATTTGGCATTTCGTTCAAATTAAGAGCGATGCATGGTCGTGACTCCTGGGTATGGGATTGGTCAAGTACTTGTTGGCGGTCCAGGATTCGAACTCGAGATCGCCCGGGGTTGGTTCGTCTGGGTGCAGTTCCCGGCGCAACCTGACGAGCAGGCTGTGAAACCCGCATTCAAGCTGGCCGATTGCATCGTTGGTCAGGGGCTCGGCCAGGACCAGCATGGCTGATCCACAGTCGGGCAGTGAGAGTTGTCGCATCGTCATGGGTACTCCTTGTTGCAATTTGCAGGCGGCAAAATTGCCTGCTGGGGAAATCATCTCAATGCGGTGTTCCTGAAACGTTCCTGGCTGCACACGTGGTTGCGCGAACGGCGGGGCGGTAGCACACTGCAAACCCTATGGACACCCCGCACACTGCCACCGACCCGACCCCCTCCATGCGCCTGGATGTGTACCTGCTCGGTCGCTTTGCGGTGTTCGTCGACCGCGCGGAAATACCAGCGCAGCGCTGGCCCAGCTTGCGCGCTACCCAACTGATACAACTGCTGAGTCTGGCGCCACGCCATAGCCTGACTCGCGAGCAGGCCATTGACGCACTCTGGCCCGACCTTGCGCCTGAAGCGGGTGCCGCCAATCTGCGCAAGGCCGCCCACCACGCACGGCAGGCTTTGGGCCGGCACGACGGCGTATTGATGCAGGCCGGCGAGCTGCGGCTGTGGCCCGAAGGGCCGGTGACCGTCGACGCAGAAGACTTTGAAAGGCGGGCACGCTCTGCACTCGCTTTGCGCGACCCACAGAGATGCAAAGAGGTCGCCGACAGGTATGCCGGCGATTTGCTGCCCAGTGCCCGCTATGAGGCGTGGGCCGAACCGGCACGCGAACGGCTGCACGCGTGTTGCGCCGACTTGCTGCGCGCCAGCGCCCAGTGGGAGAGACTGGCACAGATGGAGCCCGGTGATGAACCTGCCCACAGGGAGTTGATGAATGCGGAGCTTGCCGACGGCAACCGGGCCGCGGCGATACGCTGGTATGCGCATCTTCGTGAAGCGCTCCAGCGGGATTTCGGTGTTCTGCCGGACCCTCAGACTGATGCGATCTACCAACGCTGTGTCGCCGGCCTTCAGCCTATCAGGGCGGCATTCATTGGACGTGGGTTATTGCTCGCGCAAGCCCTGGCGTGGTTGGGGATGCCCGCCACCGACCGACCAGGCGCCATCGTGCTGCGTGGTCCTGCGGGGATCGGCAAGACCGCGCTGTGCCGTGAACTCGAAGTGCAGGCCAGCGGGCGCGGGTGGAGCGTGGTGCGCGCGGACGCCACTCAACACGGCCGGGCCTATGCCGTGATTTCGGCTCTGGTTGAGCGTGTTTCGCTGGCTGACCGTGGTGCAGTGGATCGTGTGGGTGCACCGGCGCGCGCGGTTCTAGCCCTGCTCACCCCGCTTGCAGGCCCGGCTTCGACCTTGCCAGGACCTGTCAGCCGCCATCAGGTCATTGGCGCGTTTCGCCGACTGTTGCTGGCCATGTCAAATGACGGCGACGTCCTCGTTCAGGTGGACGATGCGCACCTGCTCGACGATGCGGATGCGGACGTCCTCATACACCTCGCCAGTGCCGGTGCCCCCGTGTGCATGGTGCTGGTCTTGCGCCAGCCGATGCCGTCGTCGGAGCTGGGTCGGGGCCTGTTGCGCCTGGCGCTCAGCAACGTCGTGCGAACACTGGATCTGGAGCCCTTGGACAATGCGGAAATGCGCCGTCTCATTCAACAGTCCGCTCCCAAGGGCCTGCCCGAAGAGACCGTTGCCCGCATCGTGAGCGATGCGCAGGGAAGCCCCTTCGCGGCCATCGAGCTGGCACGGGGTGCGGGCGCCGGAGTTGACCAGCGCTTGCACCGGACGGCGGCCGAGGCCATTACGGCCCGGCTCTGTGACGTGCCCGAGGCCACGCTGGACGCGCTCAAGTGGATGGCGTTGGCGGGCGACGCCTTTGATGCCCAGACGGCGGCGGCAGTTCTGCCAGACGTCGAAGCGCGCGCCTATGCTGTGCTGGATGCCGCACTGGCTGCGGGTGTGCTGGTGCTCGTCGGTACCCAATATCGGTTTCGCCATGATCTGGTGCGCCAGGCACTTGTCGACCAGATTGCGCCCCACCGGCGGTTGAAAATTCATCGCCAGGCCGCGCAACGACTGGCGGAGCTCGAAGCTGCCCCGGCTCTGATTGCGCAGCATTGGATAGCTGGCGGCAGCTTGCGCGAATCGGTTCCCTGGCTGCTGGCGGCTGCGGGTGATGCCGTCCGGCTGGCGGCCTTCAGTGATGCGTTGCGCCATCTAGAGCCGTTGTTGCGCTTCCAGCCTGCCCATGCCGACGCCCTGCGGCTGCGCGCAGAGGCACTGGATGCGATGGGTAATCCCGGTGCCGTCGCGGCCTACCGGCTTGCGGCCGACGCGGCAGGCGAGCCCGGCGCGCAGAATTTGCGCGCCAAGGGAGCCCTGGCGCAGATCAAGCAGGGCGACCCAAAAGGCGCCCTGCGGGCGCTCGAAGGCCTGCGCCCTACCAGCGTGGAGGGCCGGCTGTGCGAGGCGCTGGCCTACAGCGGCGCAGCGGCGCTCGGTGCGGTTGACCCCGCCATGGGCACCCAAAAGTCCGCCGAGGCGCGCCGTCTGGCGCTGGACTCCGGCGATACGGCAACCCTTGTGGTGGCCTCGTGGGCGCAGGCGGCTGCAGCCCACGCACGTGGTGAACTGCATCGCAGCATCTGGGCCGACTTGCAGGAAACGGCCCATGTGCCCCACCTCGCCATGCGCGTATTCGACGGGCAGCTTTGCATTGCGCAGCGCTTTCTCTATGGTGCGCGGCCTTACGCCGAAGTCATTGAATTCGCGAAGTCGCTGGCCGCCGAGGCACAACGCATTGGGGCCGCTCGGGGATATGCATTTGGCATCACGATTCGAGGGGAGGCCGAACTACTGTCGGGCGACCTCGCTGCGGCCGAAGAGCACCTCGCGCAGGGCGCCAGACTGCACCGCGCCATTGGCGGCTCCACCGGAGAGGCCTTCTCACTGCAGCGTCTCTCGGAAGTAGCGATGCTGCTTGGTCGCCCCCTTGAAGCCCGTGCACTTCTCGACGAGGCGCTGGACGTTGCACGCCAGACGGACGTAGGTTTTCATTTGCTGGATCGCATCTACGGAACCTACCTGCAGCTTGCCGACAGTCCGGCCGCAGCGCTGCGCGCACTGGAAGAGGCCAGGGCCGCAGTGAATGGCCCGCTGGAGACCTGCCCCGGATGCCGAATCACGCTCGCCGTGCCGGCAGCGATTGCCGCCGCGCGGGCCGGACGGCTGGATCTGGCCGAGGAGTATGCGTCCCAGACCGCCTATCTGGCCGATGTGGTCATGCGTCTACCCGCCTGGCATGCCGCCCACGATGAAGTGCGCGGGCACATCAGGTTGGCTGGCGGTGATGACGCTGTCGCGGTCCATTCGCATTTTTCCGCAGCTGCAGCGCGTTTTCGATCTGCAGGACATCCGATTGACGCCGCGCGCTGTGACCAGTTGGCGACGAATGCGCTTGCAGCTTCGGGTGGGTAGTCAGGCCCCGCCCCGTTGCAATGCCTGGCGCAGCACCTGGCGGGGTGCAAACAGGGCGATCAACGCATCCATCAACGCGTGCGCCTTGGCCGAGTGGTCGGCGCCGAAATTGCACACGTACACGTCCACCGTGACCCCGGCCTGCTCGGGCCAGGTGTGCACGCAGAGGTGGGATTCCGCCAGCAGCACGGTGGCCGTCACGCCGCCCGGGCCGTGCTCGGTAGCCGGGAAAGTGTGGGCCAACTGGTTGACTGCCTGCAGGCCGGCGGCGTCAACCTCCTGGACGCAGCGTGAGAGCAGCGGCACAGCATCCGTCAACCAGGCGGAGGCGCACTGGCAGTGGCTCAGATCGGCGGTGAGGTGGAGGCCTTGCATAGGCGTGACTGTAGAGGAAATTCACACCAAATTTGCCGTCGGGCCGGGCCAAGTAAAATACCGGGTTTTCCCCAGTCCCCACCTTACCCGGAGTCGCCCAGCCCATGGCCACCACCCCCAATACCCAGCAAATGGCCAACGCCATCCGTGCCCTCGCAATGGACGCCGTACAGGCCGCCAACTCTGGCCACCCCGGCGCGCCCATGGGCATGGCCGACATGGCAGTGGCATTGTGGGGCCAGCACCTGAGCCACAACCCGGGCAATCCCCACTGGTTGAACCGCGACCGTTTTGTGCTGTCCAACGGCCACGGTTCCATGCTGATCTACGCGCTGTTGCATCTGACCGGCTACAAGCTGCCCATGGCCGAGCTAAAGAATTTCCGCCAGCTGCACAGCAAGACCGCCGGCCACCCCGAGGCCGGCATCACCCCCGGCGTGGAAACCACCACCGGCCCGTTGGGCCAGGGCCTGACCAATGCGGTCGGCATGGCATTGGCCGAGAAGCTCTTGGCCAGCGAATTCAACCGCGAAGGCCATGCGGTGGTCGACCACCACACCTATGTCTTCATGGGTGATGGCTGCCTGATGGAAGGCATCAGCCACGAAGCCGCCGCCCTCGCTGGCGCCTGGAAACTGGGCAAGCTGATCGCCCTGTACGACGACAACGGCATCTCCATCGACGGCCAGGTCGCCCCCTGGTTCATCGACAACACGGCCCAGCGTTTTGTGGCCTACGGCTGGAACGTGATTGGCCCCATCGACGGCCACGACGTGACCGCCGTGTCCACCGCGATTGCGGAAGCCAAGAAAACCAGCGACCGCCCCACACTGGTCATCTGCAAGACCCACATCGGCAAGGGCAGCCCCAACCGCGCCAACACCGCCAAGGCCCACGGCGAACCGCTGGGCGCCGAAGAAATCAAGCTGACCCGTGAGTCCATTGGCTGGAGCCATGCACCCTTCGTCATCCCCAAAGAGGTGTACGGCGATTGGGACGCCAAGGAAGCCGGCAAGGCCGCCGAACAAGCCTGGAAAGACAAATTCGCCGCTTACCAGACCGCTTTCCCTGCACTGGCCAAAGAGCTGGTGCGCCGCATGAAGGGCGACCTGCCGAAGAATTTTGTGCAGACTGCTGTCGACACGGTCATTGCCGCGCACACCAAGGCTGAAACGGTTGCCAGCCGCAAGGCCAGCCAATTGGCGCTGGAATCCTTTACCGCCGCCCTGCCCGAGCTGCTGGGCGGCTCGGCCGACCTGACGGGCTCCAACCTGACCAACACAAAGTCCACGCCCAACCTGCGCTTTGACGCTTTGAGTGGCGCCGTGATCAAGAACGAAGCCGGCCAAGGTGGCCGCCACATCAACTACGGCGTGCGCGAATTCGGCATGGCCGCCATCATGAACGGCGTGGCCCTGCACGGTGGTTTCATCCCCTACGGCGGCACCTTCCTGACCTTCAGCGACTACAGCCGCAACGCGATCCGCATGGCCGCGCTGATGAAGCAGCGCGTGATCCACGTGTTCACGCATGACTCCATCGGCCTGGGCGAAGACGGTCCCACGCACCAGTCCATCGAGCATGCGGCATCCTTGCGCCTGATCCCAAATCTGGACGTTTGGCGCCCGGGCGATACCGCCGAGACCGCCGTCGCCTGGACCGTGGCCCTGCAGAACAAGGCCAAGCCCACCGCCCTGTTGCTGTCCCGCCAGAACATCAGCTACGCGCCCAAGGCCGAGTCCGCGCTGGCACCCGACGCCTGCGGCCTGGACGCCATCAGCAAGGGTGCCTATGTGCTGGCCGAGCCTTCGGAAGTGGGCTTGAAGAAGAAGCCCCAGGCGGTCATCATCGCCACCGGCTCCGAGGTGCAACTGGCCCTGCACGCGCAGAAACTGCTGGCCGAGCGCAAGATTGCCGTGCGCGTGGTCTCCATGCCCTCCACCACCACGTTTGACCTGCAAAGCGCCGAATACAAGTCGTCGGTGCTGCCCGCGGGTCTGCCGCGCGTGGCGGTTGAAATGGGTGCGACCGGTGGCTGGTGGAAATATGGCACGGCAGCCGTGGTCGGTATCGACACCTATGGCGAGTCGGCCCCGGCGCCGGTGCTGTTCAAACATTTTGGTTTCACGCCCGAGAACGTGGCCGACACCGTGCAATCGGTGTTGCAGCGTAAAGGCTGATCGGAGTTTGTTGAGGTTAGGTTTTTAGTTTTTTTATTAACGAAAGAAGCATATGACTATCAAGATCGGCATCAACGGCTTCGGCCGCATCGGACGCAACGTGTTGCGCTCGGCAATTCAGAATTTCTCGGACATCGAAGTCGTTGCCATCAACGACTTGCTGGAGCCGGACTACCTGGCCTATATGCTGCAGTACGACAGCGTGCACGGCCGCTTCAAGGGCACCGTCAGCGTGGACGGCAACACCCTGATCGTCAATGGCAAGCGAATTCGTCTGACGCAAGAGAAAGACCCGACCAACCTGAAGTGGAACGAAGTCGGCGCCGACATCGTGATCGAGTCCACCGGCATCTTTTTGGACAAGGCCGGCGGCGAGAAGCACCTGGCGGCGGGCGCCAAGAAAGTCATCTTCTCGGCTCCTTCCAAGGACGACACCCCGATGTTCGTGTTTGGCGTCAATGACAAGACGTACGCCGGCCAGACCATCATCTCCAACGCTTCCTGCACCACCAATTGCCTGGCTCCCGTGGCCAAGGTGTTGAACGACAAGTGGGGCATCAAGCGTGGCCTGATGA
>JAUSNJ010000112.1 GCA_030645355.1 Rhodoferax sp.
CAGCTGTATGCGGTGGAGGCCAAGGCCAAAGAGAACGAGCTCGACACCAACAAGCTACTGGAGCAACGCCAACTGCACAGCGTGCCGGTGCTCAACAAGATCGAGGCCTTGCTGCTTGCAAACCTGCATGCGATGTTGCCAGGCAGCTTGCTGGGAAAGGCGTTGCACTACCTCAGCAGCCAGTGGCCCAAGCTGACGCTGTATGTCACCCATGGCGCGTACCCGATTGACAACAATGCTTGCGAGAATTCGATTCGCCCCTTTGTGATCGGAAGGCGCAATTGGTTGTTTGCCGACACGGTCGCTGGTGCCAATGCCAGCGCCAATCTGTATTCGCTATTGCAGACCTGTGCGGCCAATGGTGTGGATGGCTACGGCTATCTGCGCGCGCTGCTGGTGGCTTTGCCCAAGGCACAGACGGTTGATGACTATGAGGCGTTGTTGCCGTGGGCTATTGCGATGTCAGCCGACCGACTCGGCGCTGGCCGTCTCCATCCCGAATCACCATCACCATTCGTTGGCTCAGACAAGGGCGGGGTTAATTGACCGCTTACGAACCTGTCCGAATTGCTTCTGCAATGCAACGGGTGTTCCACTGCATGGCGTAGAGATTCGAGATTAAAAGAGGCCTTGCTGCGAAGAAATCAGCGCAGCGAAGCTATCTCCCAAGGGTTGGAGGATGGCGTCGGCAATCGGCATCAGCTGCTTGGTCAGATAGTGCTCATAGTCGATGCGGGACTGGCGGGTTTCCAGCGGTTCAGGACCGTTCTTCGTCATCACATACTGAATCCAGCCGCCGTTCTGGTACTGCATGGGCCGGCCCACGCGAACGTTGTATTCATCAGCCATTCTGGCCGCCCGCACCTGCGGTGGAACGTTAACCTGGTAAGCGTCCAGACGATGGCGCAGGCGTTTACGGTAAATGATCAGCTCATCCTTGGCGCCTGCCAACGTGGCGTACGCATAGTCGGTCACGAACTCTTTGTAGGGTTGGTCATGGAAGATGCGCGAGAGTAAGCCTTCCTGGAACTGCCGCGCTAGTGGGGTCCAGTCGCTACGTGCCATCTCCAGACCACGGAAGACCATCTCTTCATTGCCCGCCGCGTCCGTGCTTAGACCGGCGTATCGCTTCTTGCTACCGACGTCCGAGCCACGGATGGTGGGCATGAAGAATTTTCTGTAATGCGTGTCGAACTCGATTTCGAGTAAATTCTCCAGGCCCTGCTCCTCGTGAAGGGTTCGCGTCCACCAGGCGTTGATGTCACGCACCAGGTCTGCGGCAACGGCATGCGCCTGTGCGTTGGTGTGGGTGCGGCCAAGCCAGATGAAGATGGAGTCCGTGTCGCCGTAGATGGCCTCATACCCACGGTTCTCCACAAACACCTGCGTGCGCTTCACGATGTCGTGCCCACGCAAAGTCACCGCCGACACCAGCTCCGGGTTGAAGAAGCGGCATTCGCTGGCCCCAAGTACACCGGCAAATGAGTTCATCAGCAGTTTCAGCGCCTGCGAGAGGGGCTCGTTCTTGACGCGCTTGGCTTCATCGCGGCTGCGTGAAAGCGTGGTGACGATTTCCGGTAGGCAATGCTTCTCGCGCGAGAACAGCGTGCCCATCGGGCCTTTAATCTGTCTTTCGGGGTTGCTGGCGTGTTGCCCCTCCGCATAGCCAACCGGGTCCACGCAATAGGTACGGATGATGGAGGGGTACAGGCTCTTGTAGTCCAGCACAACGACGGAATCGTAGAAGCCCGGCTTGGAGTCCATCACGTAGCCGCCAGGATAGGCCTTGCGCTGAATTTCGCCCACGCTGGGTGCCACATAGCCCAGGCGGTGCATACGCGGCAGATAGTGGTGGCTGAACGCGGCGATGGAGCCACCGAAGTGGTCAGCGGGCAGGCCGGTCGTATGCGCTCGTTCCATGACGAACTGCAGCAATTGCGCTTTCTCGAAGATGCGCAAGACCAGCTCGCAGTCCCGGATGTTGTAGATGGCCAGGGCCGGCTTGTCTTCGCGGTAGCGCCGGTTGATCTCTGCCAACTTGTCGTACTCGTCGCCAATGGCTTTGCCCTCGCCCAGCAGCGCCTGCGAGACACTCTCCAAACTGAACGAGGGAAAACTCCACACCGCAGCCTTTAGCGCGTCGATACCGTCAATGACGATACGGCCCGGTGTAGGGGCAAACAGATAACCTTGCTTGCGCGGATGGGTCCGCCAAGCGATGGGACTGCGCTCCCGACCCAACAGGAGCGGAACCCCCCACTGGTCAGCCGTCTTTTGTAGCACCCGCAAATCGAACTGGATGACGTTCCATCCCATGATGACGTCCGGGTCGTTGCGCGCGAACCAGTCGTTCAGGCTTTCGATCATGGCCTTGCGGGTTGGCAGGTATATCAGAGCAAAGCTCAGAGGTATGGTTGGCTCGGAGGGCGGATCACCCAGCATGAAGACCACGCGCTCTTGCATACCGTCCAGCGCAATGGAATAGAGATCTCCGTTTTCGCTGGTCTCTAAGTCCAATGAAACGACTTTCAGCGATGGGCGAAAGTCAGGCTCTGGTCTGAGCTTGCAGTCCACGACGGCGGACTGCTCGGTGCGGCCGCCTTCAACCGATGCACCGGCAGTGATGAAGCGCTCCATCAGGTAACGGTCATGGGGGCGAACGTCGGCCTCCAGCAGGGAGATGTTCTGCGGCTGGAGCTTGCGTGCCAGTTGCCCGAGCTGGCGAAATTGCCTGGCGTAGACCCCGACCACGGGGCCTTGCTGAAAGGTCTTGAGTTCGAGCTCTCGTAGCTCCATTCCAGGCATGCCCGCGAGCTGCGCTTCCACCGCCGCGCGGAACCGGGTTTCGACGAAGGCGACTGACGTCTGCGCAGTCAGCAGCACTTTCAGCGGTCCGGCGTCCGTTGCCAGCCAGTACTCGATTTCGGTGCCCTTCGGCGTGTCCCACCAGCGGCGGGTCAGGATGAACCCCTTAAGTTTGGTGGGCACGTCAGGGGATTTGGATGGGAGTGAAGCCGGATGGCGGGCGGGATTGGGAATTGCCAATTCTCTCTGACGGATGGCCCCCCTCTTTCGTTCAGCCAAATACCAAGTGGTACTGCGCCGCCCCGTGTTGCACGCACGGGCGTGAGGGAGTCGCGCTCTTTTTACGTCCAGCAACTGCAAGGAAGATTATCTTATATATACTGTTTGTTTGTACAGTATATCAAACACCATGATTCACCAGGACGTTTACTTTTGGCAGATCCAGTGGGCCGGGCGCTGGATGACCACTTACACAAGATTCAGTGAAGAAGCCATCAAGCGCGAGCATCCTGAAGCCGTGCGCATTGATGACTCACGGGAGGTTCGCCTGGTTCCAGAGACTTCGATGGAGAAGGTTTTTTCGCGTTTCAAGAGTATGAGCGGGGAGCATGGTTCAGGAGCCCAACTCCGAGCCAGCGACAAAGATTACAACCAAAACAAAAAAGAGTAAGAAAGAGAGGGATCTATGCAGACTTCAAATGTGCAACCGAGTCGCACTGGGGACTTGCCGACGACTGTGGTGCCTTTCACTCGGCCGCGCCTGTCGTGGCCCGGTGGAGTACGGCGCAGAACGGACGATGTTTCCGCAGCTGCGCAGGCTGTTATTGCAACTACTGCGCGGGCATACCTGTCTGAAGCAGCCGCTGCACCGGGCCAGTTCCTGACATTCGTTAATGACCGCTTTGGAGCAGCGAAGCGTTTTGACGTCACCAAACCAGATACCCGACATTCATCGCAGACTCCTTCGTGCCCATAGCGGGCACAGGCGCCTTGGCAAAGCTGCAATTCGCACTTTTGCCACAATCGGAAAGCCGACGTTGGAATTCACAATCAAGAACTTCCGGCTGTGTGGCTCCAGTGGGGCGTAAGCCGACGACCGTCAGTGGTTGCTTCGGGAATGCCAAATTGCGGTGCATTTGCTGAACACACCGATAAAGGGGGGGTGGAACGACGCCAACTATGTAATCGCGCGTCAGTTCGAGAGCGCGGTTCCGGCGGCTATGTTTGAATCAGAGCTCCAGTGGCCCGGATTGCCAGAATGAATTGTGATGGTCGCATTTGGAAAGAAGGGCGTTCGTGCAACTATGGGTCTCCACGTGCGCCTATCAAAAAATAGTCTGAAAAACTTGTTGCCAATCGCCTGGACACAGCGGATCCGGAAGATCCGATAGATTGAATCCGTAGCGTCGACTGTAATACGGGTGCTTCGGACTTTGCAGATTGCTAAGCGCTCATCTTAGTTTTTTCAGCATTTCTCGGGTGATCAGTACCACACCACCTTCCGTACGTTCAAATCGTTGTGCGTCTGCGGCGGCATCCTCACCCACTACCAAACCCTCGGGCAGTACGCAATTTCGGTCCACCACAACGCGGCGCAAGCGACAATTACGGCTGACCACTACATTGGGGAGCAGCACGGCCTGTTCCACACGACAAAACGAATGCACGCGCACCTCCGAGAAAAGGACCGAATGCGCCACGTGAGAGCCCGACACAATGCAGCCACCGGAGATCAGTGTGTTCACCGCTACGCCATGGGCTCCATTGGTATCGGGAACAAATTTGGCCGGTGGCAGTTGGCGCTGATACGTCCAGATCGGCCAATCGGAATCGTAGATGTCCAGTTCCGGTGAGGTGGATGCCAGATCCAAATTGGCGGCCCAAAACGCATCAATTGTTCCAACGTCGCGCCAATAGGGGTGTTCGGTCTTTACGCGCGACACGCAACTCATGCCAAAGGGGTGCGCCATTGCACGCCCCTCGGACACACAGCGCGGGATCACGTCCTTGCCAAAGTCGTGGCTTGAAGCTGGGTTGTCCAAGTCTTCTTTTAACAACTGGTACAAGTATTCGGCGTCAAACACATAAATGCCCATGCTGGCCAAAGACACGTCCATTCGATCAGGCATAGGTGGTGGATCGACTGGTTTCTCAAAAAAAGCCGTAATCTGCCTGTCAGCTCCCAACGCCATCACGCCAAAGGCGCTGGCTTCGACACGCGGCACTTCGATGCAGCCCACGGTGCAGCCATTGCCGCATTCAACGTGGTCCTTGATCATCAGGGAGTAATCCATCTTGTAGATATGGTCGCCCGCCAATATGACAATGTATTCGGGCTTGCTGGAACGGATGATGTCTAGGTTCTGAAAGATGGCGTCCGCAGTTCCGCGGTACCAATGTTCCTCGCCTGAGCGTTGTTGGGCGGGGAGCAAGTCCACCATCTCGTTGAGCTCGGCGTGCAGGAAACTCCAGCCGCGCTGTATGTGGCGCATGAGTGAGTGCGACTTGTACTGTGTCACTACTGCCATGCGCCGAATGCCCGAGTTCAGGCAGTTGGACAGAGCGAAGTCGATGATGCGAAATTTCCCACCAAAGTACACCGCCGGTTTGGCACGTTCGTCGGTCAACTGTCTTAGACGCGACCCCCGGCCTCCGGCCAAGACCAGCGCCACAGTGCGACGCGCCAGTTGATGCACTTGCAGTTGTTTGTCGGTGTTTTTGCTTTCAACTTGGGTTTGCACGAGCTTCTCCTCTTTTCGCTTTGATTCTGACTGCGCTAACGGCCCGTGTGGGTTGCGCAAGATCAGGAAATGTCGTTCTACCGGCATCCCAGCCGACTTAGGACCTTCGGTGAGTGGTGCAACGACTGAGTTTGAATGGCTTTGCACACGCCGGATGTGAGCAGCCTATCCAACAAGAAGACGAGGTGAGTCAAAGCCTCGCAAGGCGAAGGCAGTTCTGGAAGCGCTTGGAGGGATGAATGCTGTTCACCAGATTGCGCTGGATTACGCAGTCCATCCAATGCAGGTGAGGCTCTGCAAGCGCGCGATCCAGGACCAGGCCAAGAATCTGTGTGAAGGCAAGCGCGGCCAGCAGCCAGTTTCGGCACAAAGTGCACCCGATAACTCGTTAACGACAGTGTGGCTGCCACCAATAGAACTCCTGAAGTGACTAGAGGACCGGGCCTGGTTCGGTCACTGGCGAATGGCTGATATCAAGAAGCTTCGAGCTGAAAGCTGAAATATGTCAACGGTCGCGGGTGAAGTCCAATCTGCCTTCGCGCCAAGAGCATCCGTGCGGTTCAGCTTCTGCTGGACCACCACCGTTGTGGCCTATCGGCTCCGGCGTTCCAGACTCTTGGCGGGCAAGTGGAGAGTGGACTTTAGGAGGAGAAAAACGGCCTCGATGCCCTTGCCGACCAGGGCCAACGGCAGTGAGATAAGCCAGACCAGTGGCCAAACGACCAGTGCCAGCAGCGCCATGGGCCAGCTCACAGTAAACAGAATGAACCACGCCACCACGAACAGCAGTATCTCCACGGCAACTGTTTCAAAGAACTAAATGCGCTGGCCCACGATGGTGACGGTTTCAAGTACCGCCACGCGTGGAGCTTGGGTGCTCTGCGCCAAAGCAGCCGCTGTCGCAACGCTGTCGAACTTCACCAACATGCCGCCGTTGACGGCGACGGCCATCAGGACGGCGAACGTGAAAGCGGCCAAGCGAGAAGTGCTGTGTGAGGTTGCGAACATTCTGATCTCTCCAATTTCAGGCCACTGCGGCCCGTTGAAGTGAATGTATTTCCGCTGGAAAGGGAATGCACCCGGTATGCGACAAACCGCGGCTGGGAGCGACATCTTGGGCAAATACCGTGATGAGCGGAAAGGACAGTCAACGATGTCCTGTCGCTTGGTCACCCAGAGGGCGCACAAGGACTGGGCGTTTGTTGCTGTCAAGGCTTGTCCATCGGCCGGCAGCTTGAGACTGGGTAGCGTAACGTGGCGTAAGGTGGGGTATGCAAGTCACTTACGGGCAAAGACTAAGATGGACTTATACGTAAACATCACGAAGACCTCTCGCCATGCCACGCATCCAGCACACACCTGCCCAGCGATACCCGTTTGCCTCCGACATCCAGATCTATATCAGCCATGTCAACCAGGGCGGCCATCTTGACAATGCCCAACTATTGACCTTGGTGTCAGAAGCACGGGTGCGATTCTTCAAGTCACTGGGCTACTTTGAGTCGGGCGTGGAGGGCGCCAATATTGTGGTGGGGGACATCGTCGCCCAATACAAATCGGAAGGTTTCCATGGTGAGACCATGCGCATTGAAATGGCCACCACGGACTTCAACAAGTACGGATTTGATCTGCAGTTTCGGATGTCAGAAAAGGAAACCCGACGAGAAGTCGCACTGGGCAAGATTGGTATCGTCTTCATCACGCGGGACGACCGCAAGGTGACGCCGATTCCTCCTGCCTTTCTGGCCAAAATCCATCAACTTTGACCCATCGAACCATTGGCGCCCCGTGATGCCAGGACCAGAGATCGGGTTGTCTCCTCGCGGGCGACCATTGCAATCATCGCGCCAAAGGTATTCAGGCGTTAGCCTTTGCGATGACGGTCACGGTATCGAGCTTCACCAATACAGGTGTTTGCGCTTTGTGCACAGAAGACGCGTTGTGTGCGACGGCGTCGAAAGACTGGAGCATGGATCCATTGGTCACAACGGTCAGCAGACCTGCGACCATCAATGCTGTCATGCGGGTTGTCAATGTGCTCTTCATGTTTCTCTCCAGTTTGCGAACCACCGTGGTCCGTTGAAGAGAATGTATTTCTTGTCGGTCGCTGTTGCATCACGATTGCGACGGGCTGCAATTCAGGATGCGCGGTCCGCGCCGGGCGGTGATGGACTGTGCGTCACAGTGCCCGTTCCCATTCATTTCGCAGCTTCGCGGATTGGGGGTGTTCGATGGCTGTGCGTACTTCTGCGAGCAAGCGGCTCTTCTCTGCACCCAGTGTGCCCTTGAGTGCTAGCCAGTTTGACGCGTGGTCACTGCGAAAGACCGTTCGCTTCAAGTCCAGGTTCTGCAATAGCTGCTCGATCTCCAGGAACATCCCGTGCTGATCGAGAGGTTCCCAGGTCGGAAAGCCTTGCCGGAACCTCTCTTCACCCTGCGGGAAACTGACGACCAGGGTTGCCAGGAACTCAGGTTGGGTCATGTTGGCCAAGCGTGCGGAGTTCTCGGCGTGCTGCTGTGACCGCCCCCGTCCGCCCAAGCCGTTGAGGAGCATGACTGATCGCGTGATGCCGGCTGCGCCCAACTTGTCCAAGGCGTCCCGGGTGGATTCAAAGGATTCACCCTTGTTGACCCTCTGCAGGACTTCGTCATCGCCAGACTCTGCGCCGATGTAGGTCAGCGACAGGCCTGCGTCACGCAACTCCTTCAGCTCTGCGACGGATTTGTTGCGCACATTGCGCGGAAGGCAATAGGTTGATACCCTGCGGACAGCGGGCAAATGCTCCTTGATGGCTGTCAATAGCGCCATGAGTCGACGGGTTGAGAGGACCATGGCGTCGCCGTCGCCCAGAAAGACCCGCTGGACCTGACGGGGGAACTGTTCTCCGCACCGTCGAATGGAGTCCAGTGTTTCCTGTTCCTCGCGCACCTGGAACTTCTTTTGCGGCTCGGTGTACATCTCGCAATAGGTGCACTTGTTCCATGAGCAGCCGTTGGTGACGGGCAGGATCAGTGATTGCGCTTCACTGGGCGGTCGAAAAACCGGGCTGATATACCGGATCGGAATGGCTTGTCTCACTGGATACCTGTACTGGAAGGCTAGGGTGGTGCGGTGCGCGGGTGTTCTGTTTCCGCAATTCTTAACAGGCACTGTAGCAGTGCAGAATCCAGCGGTGACCCCTACATACTTCACCGACCCATGACCACACGCTTCTCTCGCGCCTTTCCCCTCGTCTTCGTCCTGCTGTGGTCTACCGGCTTCATAGGTGCCAGGCTGGGCTTGCCACACGCGGAGCCGCTGACCTTCCTGCTCATCCGCTACATCGCCGTGATGGCTTGCATGACCCTGGTCGCATGGATCATGCGCGCACCATGGCCCGCAACTCCTAAAGAATGGTTCCATATCGGCGTCGCTGGTTTGCTGTTGCACGGGGTGTACCTGGGCGGAGTGTTCATTGCCATTTCCAAGGGCCTGCCTGCTGGCGTTACCAGTCTGGTGGTAGGCGTGCAACCACTGCTCACTGCGGTGGGTGCAGGGTGGTTGCTGCAGGAGACTGTTTTACGGCGCCAGTGGCTGGGTTTGCTTCTGGGCCTGGTCGGCGTCGGGCTGGTGGTCTTTGGCAAGATCGGAGCGGGGTTTGGCGTCGAGGCGCTGTGGCCCGCCATCGCGGCTCTGATGGGCATCACAGCAGGAACGCTGTACCAAAAACGGTTCTGCCAACCCTTTGACTGGCGTACCGGTGCCATTGCACAGTTCCTCCCGACTACGGTAGCGACTTTTCTTCTCGCACTGTTCACCGAGACGTTCCGGGTCGAATGGACCGGCGAATTTGTCTTTGCCCTGGGCTGGCTGGTACTGGTGCTGTCGATCGGCGCTATCAGTTTGCTGAATTGGTTGATTCGCCACAGTGATGCTGTCAACATCGCCAGTTTGTTCTATCTGGTCCCTCCGTGCACGGCACTCGTTGCGTGGTTGCTGTTTGGCGAGGCGTTCACCGGTTTGGCACTGTTTGGGATGGCGCTTACCGTGTGGGGCGTTTACCTGGCGCGCAAGTAGACTGTGCGGGTGTCACCGGACATGAATCATCGCAACACGACAAATACAGGAAGCATTTTGTTTAAAACCATCAAATCTTTGTCCATGCGACGTGGGCCGTGGCTGCTGTTGACCGCTTGTGCCGTCCTGCTGGAGTGCTTTGCGCTGTACATGCAGCATGTCATGGGCGTGGAGCCCTGCAATGAATGCATCTACATCCGTGTGGGGGTTCTTGGCATTGCCATATCGGGATTGATTGGCGCGGTGGCACCCAGAGTTCTGCTGCTGCGATGGAGTGCACTGGCCGTGTGGCTGCTGGGCCTGGGCTGGAGTTTGTACCGAGCCAATCTGCTGCTGAACCTGGAGCAAAAGGTACGCGAAGGCATGGAGGCTAGTTGTGGTCGGTTCAAGGGGTTCCCGGAATGGATGCCGCTGGAAGTCTGGCTTCCAGATGTGTTCGAGCCGCGCGCCATGTGCGGAACGGTCAGCTGGACTTTTCTGAATCAGTCGGTGACGTTCTGGATCTGGATTGCGCTGTGGGCCATCGTGTTGCCAGCCCTGCTGGCGCTGGTGGCGCAAACCCGGTCCGCAGACTGATGTGTGAAGGCGCGGCACCTTCGCCATTTGCGGTTAGATGAGTAAGAGGCCGCGTGTTATTCAATTCCGGCATAACAAAGAGTCGCAAATTCCCATTACAAAAAAGCCGACTTCCCTTCATACTTGCGGACAGCCTGAGTTCCGATTCCAACACTGGAGACAAGACATGAACAAAAAAGCATTGATTCGCGCCGCAGCCCTCGCATTGACTGCATTGAGTGCTACTTATTCGGTAGCAGATGACAACACCTTCAAGATCGGCCTGATCCTTCCCATGACCGGCCAGCAGGCCAGCACCGGGCGCCAGATCGAAGCCGCAGCCAAGCTGTACATGGCGCAGAACGGCGACATGGTAGCCGGCAAGAAGATCCAGCTCATCGTCAAGGACGACACCACCATTCCCGACGTGACCAAGCGCCTGGCGCAGGAACTCGTGGTTAACGAAAAGGTCAACGTACTGGCCGGCTTCGGCATCACGCCGTCTGCCTTTGCCACGGCGCCTATTGCCACGCAGTCCAAGACCCCGATGGTGGTGATGGCAGCGGCCACCAGCAGCATCACCCAGGCCTCGCCCTACATCGTGCGTACCAGCTTCACACTGGCGCAGGCCGCGGTCGCCATGGGTGACTGGGCCCCCAAGAACGGTATCAAGAAAGTGGTGACCTTGGTCAGCGACTATGGCCCCGGCATTGATGCCGAAAAGTATTTCATCGAGCGCCTACTGCTCAACGGCGGCCAGGTTGCCGAGTCGTTGCGCGTACCTTTGCGCAACCCGGATTTCGCACCTTTTCTGCAGAAAGTGCGTGACCTGAAGCCCGACGCGCTGTTTGTGTTCGTGCCCTCTGGCGCGGGCGCAGCGGTCATGAAGCAGTTTCTGGAGCGCGGCATGGACAAGGCCGGCATCAAGCTCATCGGCACCGGTGACGTGACCGATGACGACCAGTTGAACGACATGGGTGACGGCGCCTTGAACGTGGTCACTTCGCACCACTACTCTGCCGCACACCCATCGCCCATGAACAAGAAGTTTGTCGAGGCCTTCCAGAAGGCCAACAAAGGCATGCGCCCCAACTTCATGGCTGTGGGCGGCTATGACGGCATGCGCGTGATCTACGAAGCGTTGAAGGCCAGCAAGGGCCAGGGCGGAGGCGATGGTCTGCTGGCAGCCATGAAGGGTCAGATCTTCGAGAGCCCACGTGGCCCCATGTTCATCGACGGCCAGACCCGCGACGTGGTGCAGAACATCTATTTGCGCAAGGTGCAACGCCAGGACGGCCAGCTACATAACGTGGAATTTGACGTGATAAAGGACGTCAAGGATCCCGGCAAGAACAAGTAACAGTTGGGGAGTTTGGCCTGGCAATCGGGCAAAGCGCTGCGGTTTTGGGGTGAAATCACGCGCGACGGCTGGGTGTTGCGTGCAGAGTTGGTTTGCCGCACGCCTTCCACCCCAAAGCCCGATCACTTTGCCCGACCACCATGCCAAACCAGGCATAGGCGAACTGGCTATTATTTTGCACACGGCTACTTCTTATGTTGACCATCCTCTTTGACGGCATCGCCTACGGCATGCTGCTCTTCATTCTGGCCGTAGGTCTGGCCGTGACCATGGGGCTGATGAACTTCATCAACCTCGCGCACGGGGCCTTTGCCATGGTGGGCGGCTACATCACGGTGCTGCTGATGCAGAAGATGGATGTGCCGTTTCTGCTGTGCCTGCCGCTGGCCTTTGTGGGGGCTGCCGTGCTGGGCGGTATTCTGGAGCGCACGCTGTACCGTCCGCTGTACCACAAGCCGCACCTGGACCAGGTGCTGTTTTCCATCGGCCTGACCTTCATGGCCGTGGCCACGGCAACCTACTTCATTGGTTCCAGCCAGCAGAATGTGCAGTTGCCCGAATGGCTCAAGGGCCGTACCGAGTTGGGGGAGGGTGCCTGGATGCTGGGGATGGGGCATTACCGCCTGTTCATCATCGCCGTGTGCGCCGCGCTGACCGTGGGCCTGCAGTATGTGCTGACCAAGACCCGCTTTGGGAGCCGCCTGCGCGCCTCGGTGGACGACCAGCGCGTGGCGGCCGGTCTGGGCATCAATGTCAACACCGTGTTCCTGGGCACCTTTGCCGTGGGCTCGGGTCTGGCAGGGCTCGGTGGCGCACTGGGGGCAGAAGTGCTGGGGCTGGACCCGAGCTTTCCGCTGAAGTTCATGATTTACTTTTTGATTGTGGTGGCGGTGGGCGGAACGTCCAGCATCACCGGCCCGCTGCTGGCCGCGTTGCTGCTGGGTGTGGCCGATGTGGCGGGCAAGTACTACATCCCCAAGATGGGCGGTTTCATTGTGTACAGCCTGATGATTCTGATATTGATCTGGCGCCCACAGGGCCTGTTTGTGCGCAAGGGGGGCAAGTGATGAACGCGGCACAAAACACCCTGCTCAACAGTGGCCGCTGGAAGCGCTGGGAATACCCGCTGTGGGCCCTGGCTCTGGCCGTGCCCTTGCTGCTGCCCAGCCACGCGCTGATCGTCAACGAGATTGCCATCGTTGCGCTGTTTGCGCTGGCACTGGACCTGATTCTGGGCTACACCGGCATTGTGTCGCTGGGCCATGCGGCCTTCTTTGGCATGGGCGCGTACTCTGCCGCTTTGTTTGCCAAGCTGGTCATGCCGGACCCCTTGCTCGGCCTGCTCGTCGGCATCACAACGGCCGGCGTACTGGGCGCGCTGTGCAGTGCCACCATCCTGCGCGGCACCGACCTGACCCGTCTGATGGTGACGCTGGGCGTGGGCCTGATCCTGATGGAGTTGGCCAACAAGCTGGACTGGCTGACCGGCGGTGCCGATGGCCTGCAAGGCGTGGTCATGGGGCCGCTGTTGGGTCGCTTTGAATTCGATTTGTATGGCCAGACGGCGGCCTGGTATTCCATGACCGTGCTGCTTGTGGTGTTTGCGGTGGCCCGGCGGTTTGTGAATTCGCCGTTTGGCTCCACGCTCAAGGCCATACGCGACAACCGGCTGCGCGCCATGGCCATCGGCATTCCGGTGAACAGCCGCCTGGCCGTGGTCTATACCGTGGCGGCAGCGGTGGCCGGTGCCGCCGGTGCGCTGCTGGCGCAAACCACCGGTTTTGCGTCGCTGGATGTGTTTGAGTTCCACCGCTCCGCCGACGTGATGCTGATTCTGGTGATTGGCGGCGTCGGCTGGCTGTATGGCGGAGTGGCCGGTGCCATTGTTTTCAAGCTGATGCAGGACGCGATATCGAGCATCACCCCCGAGTATTGGACGTTCTGGATCGGCCTGTTCCTGGTGGTGCTGGTGTCGGTGGGGCGCGAGCGCCTGATCCGGCCCTGGACCTGGTTTGGCCGGGGCGCCAAGAGAGGCCAGCCATGAGCAGCACCAACTCCACCATGGACACCGCCAACACCGTGCTGTCGGCCCAAGGCCTGGTCATGCGCTTTGGCGGCATCACGGCTACGAACAACGTTACGCTGAATCTGAAAAAAGGCGCGCGCCACGCACTGATCGGCCCCAACGGCGCGGGCAAGACCACGCTGATCAACCTGTTGACCGGAGTGCTGCAACCCACCGAGGGCAAAATCATTCTGGAGGGCGAGGACATCACCCTGCTTGCACCGCACAAGCGGGTCGGGCGCGGTATGGTGCGCACCTTCCAGATCAACCAGCTGTTTGACACGCTGACACCGCTGCAGACGCTGGCCATGGTGGTGTCGCAGCAGCAGCGCCTGGGCGGCCAGTGGTGGCGGGCGCTTGGCGCTTCCCGCAAGGTGATCGAGCGCTGCGAGCAGCTGCTGGAGCAGTTCCACCTGACGGCGGTGATGGACCAGGAGACCCGCGTGCTGGCCTATGGCAAGCGCCGCCTGCTGGAGATCGCCATTGCCCTGGCCTGCGAGCCGCGCGTGCTGCTGCTCGACGAGCCGGTGGCCGGTGTGCCGGCTGGCGAGCGCGAAGAGCTGTTGCAGACCGTGGCCGCGCTGCCGGCCGATGTTTCCATCTTGCTGATCGAACACGACATGGACCTGGTCTTCAGCTTCTCCAAATTCATGACCGTGCTGGTCAACGGCACGGTACTGACCGAAGGCGAGCCCGAGCAGATCGCCAACGACGCACGGGTCAAGGCCGTCTACCTGGGCCACGGCGATGAAATCAACGATGCGGTGCATGGCATGGGAGTCCAGCATGGCTGAATTACTCAAGGTTGAGAACCTGAGCGCTGGCTACGGCGAGGCTGTCGTCCTGCACGGTGTCTCGCTGTCCATCGCCGAGGGCCAAACCCTGGCCCTGTTGGGGCGCAATGGCACTGGCAAGACCACGTTGATCAACACGCTGGCCGGGGCCACCCGCCAGCATGGCGGCACGGTGGCGCTGGGCGCGGGGGCTGCCAGCGTGGCGCTGCACAAGCTGCCGTCGCACGAGCGCGCTGCGGCCGGTATCGGCTGGGTGCCGCAGGAGCGCAACATCTTCAAGTCGCTGACGGTGGACGAGAACCTGACCGCCGTGGCGCGCCCGGCACGCGCCGGCCGCGCCAGCAGTCCGTGGACACCCGCGCGCGGTTAAGAGCTGTTCCCCCGGCTGGCCGAACGCAAGAGCAATCTGGGCACCCAGCTGTCGGGCGGCGAGCAGCAGATGCTGGCGCTGGGCCGCGCCCTGGTGCTCAACCCTACACTGCTGCTGCTGGACGAACCCTGCGAGGGGCTGGCCCCCATCATCGTGCAGGAGCTGTTGCGCGCCATCCGCCGCATCACCCGCGACGAGGGCCTGTCGGCCATCATCGTGGAGCAGCACCCGCAGGCCATTCTGGCGATCTCGGACACCGCCGCCGTGCTGGACCGCGGCACTGTGGTCTACAGCGGCACGGCGCGCAGCCTGCAAGAGCAGCCGGCGCTACTGGACAAGCTGCTGGGTGTGGCCCGTTAACCCCGGGGTGGCGCCGGGTTACTCCTGAATTGGTAGCGATATACGCTTATTCCACGAGGGCTAGAGCCCTATTTGTTCAAAAAGTATCTGGGAAAGGCCCGCTATGAATCTCGACAGCATGGGCATGATCGGCTACGGCGAGGTCGGCAAAATTTTTGCCAATGGATTGAAAAGCCAGGTGGCACGCGTACAGGCCTGGGACCTCAAGCTCGACCCGCTCACCGCACCGCCCGCGGTGCACGCACAGGAGCAAGCCCACGCGGACCAGAGCGGCGTGCGGACGTGTGTATCCCTGCAGGTCTTGTGTGAGACCTCTGACTTCATCATCTCCGCCGTCACCGCGTCCAACACGCTGGCGGTGGCGAAAGATGCGTCCCGGCACCTGCGTCCCGGCACCATTTTTCTGGACCTCAACTCGGCGTCGCCCGGAACCAAGCAGCAGGCCGCCGCCGCCATTGACGCCGCCGGTGGCCACTATGTCGAGGCCGGGGTCATGACCTCGGTGCCGCCCTATGGCATCCGCGTGCCCATGCTGCTGGGTGGTGCCAAGGCCGCGGCGCTGGCGGACCAGTTGTGCGCCTGGGGCATGGACGCCAAGGCCGTGTCGGCCGACATCGGAGTAGCGTCGGCCATCAAGATGTGCCGCAGCGTGATGATCAAGGGGCTGGAGGCGCTGGTCATCGAGAGCTACACCACAGCCCGCCAGTACGGCGTCGAGGACCACATGATCCCCACGCTGGCCGAGACCTTTCCGTCCATCGACTGGCAACAGACCGGTGCCTATTTCTTCAGCCGCGTGGCCCAGCACGGCCAGCGCCGCGCCGAGGAAATGCGCGAGGCAGCCAACACCGTGCGCGAGGCCGGCTTTACGCCGTTCATGGCGGCGGCCATTGCCGACAAGCAGAGCTGGATGGCGCAGCACAGCAGGGCTGGCGTATTTGCCGATGTGGCCAAAGGGGCGCCCTGGCAAGACTACGCCGATCGGCTGCTGAAGGCGCGCTAAATATAGCGCGCTGAAGAGCGCGGACTACAGCAGCGGCCGCAGTTCGCGTGCCGCTTCCAGCAGCAGGGGCAGCAAATCACGCTGCATGGCCAGTGGCGAGATGCGGCTCTGGGATGCGACCACGTTCAGTGCCGCCAGCGTCACGCCCTGGGTATTGCGCAGCGGCACCGCCAGCGCGTGCACGCCGGGTTCGTGCTCTTCGCTGGTCAGGCAAAAATCGTCCTTGCGCACCTGCTCGATCAGGGCGCGAAATTGCTTGGGATCGGTGGTCGTCAGCGACGTCATGCGTGCCAGCGTGCGCCCCTTCATCCAGGCATTGAAGTCGCCTTTCGTCTTGGCGGCCAGCAATACCCGCCCGGTGGAGGTGGCGTGCGCGGGCAGGCGCGCGCCCATGTGCAGCCCGTAGGCAATTACCCGCCCGGGTGCGGCCAAGGCCAGTGCGGAGTCGTTGCCACTGCGCGCCACCATCACCACCTCGTCAGCGTCCAGCACCACACCCGAGAACGACTCCTGCGTCTGCAAGGCCAGCCGGTTCAGCGTGGGCTGCAGGGCGCGTGGCAAGCGGCTGGAGGCCAGGTAACTGCCCGAGAAGCGCAGCACCTTGCTCGACAGCCAGTAGTAACTGCCATCGGTCTCCAGATAACCCAGATGGGCCAGTGTCAGCAGGTGGCGCCGCGCGGCGGCCCGGGTGATGCCGGCGCGCGCGGCGGCCAGTGTGGCGTTGAGGCGCTGGCGCTCGGTGTCAAAGCTCTCCAGCACGGCCATGCCCTTGGCCATGCCTTCAATGAAATCTGCTTTGGCAATCGTCATGCAATGCTCCAATGGTTGCGCGATCATCGCGCAACTGGTGCAATCATCGCACAGTCAATGCGGCAGGGTCTACCCAAGAGTGCGGCATCGTCCTAAGCTAGAGGGATAACAAACAGGAGCACACATGCGTACCCAAGTCGCCATCATCGGCGCAGGCCCCTCGGGTCTGCTGCTGGGTCAATTGCTGCACAAGGCCGGCATTGACACCATCATCCTGGAGCGCCAGACCGGAGACTATGTGCTCACCCGGATCCGCGCCGGCATTCTGGAGCAGGTCTGCATCGACCTGCTGGATGAGGCCGGTGTCGGTGCCCGCATGCACAAAGAAGGCCTGGTGCATGGCGGCTTCGAAATGCTGTTTGACGGCCAGCGCCACCGCATCGACATGAACAAGCTCACCGGCGGCAAGAACGTCATGGTCTATGGCCAGACCGAGCTCACGCACGACCTGATGGATGCACGGGCTGCGGCGGGTCTGACCACGGTGTACGAGGCGCAGCATGTCGCCATCCACGACTTCAATACCAAGAACCCTCGCGTCACCTACGAGAAGGATGGCCAGCAGTACCAGATCGAGTGCGATTTCATTGCCGGTTGCGACGGCTTCCACGGTGTGTGCCGTGCCAGCGCGCCGCGCAGCGCTATCAAGGAATTCGAGAAGGTCTACCCCTTTGGCTGGCTGGGCCTGCTGTCAGACACACCGCCGGTGCACGACGAGCTCATCTACGTCAACAGCCCGCGCGGCTTTGCACTGTGCTCGCAACGCAGCAAGACGCGCAGCCGCTACTACCTGCAGGTGCCGCTCACCGACAAGGTCGAAGAGTGGACCGACGCTGCCTTCTGGCAAGAGCTGAAGCTGCGCCTGGACCAGGAAGGGCGCGACAAACTCATCACCGGGCCTTCGATTGAAAAAAGCATTGCGCCGCTGCGCAGCTTCATCACCGAGCCCCTGCGTTTTGGCCGCATGTTCCTGGCAGGCGACGCTGGCCACATCGTGCCGCCCACCGGTGCCAAGGGCCTGAACCTTGCGGCCACCGACGTCAAATACCTGTCCAACGGCATCATCGAGTTTTACCAGGAACACAGCGAGGCGGGCATCGACAGTTACTCCGAGAAATGCCTCAAGCGCATCTGGAAGGGCGAGCGCTTTTCGTGGTGGTTCACCCAGCTGATGCACCGCTTTCCAGATGATGGCGCCATCGTCGCCAAGTTCCAGCAAGCCGAGCTGGACTATCTGATCCACAGCGAAGCCGGCTCACGCACCATTGCCGAGAATTATGTCGGCTTGCCGCTGGATTTTGGCCACTGAACGCGCGCTGTCAGAATCCAGCTATTCAACAGGAGAACTTCCATGGAACCCAGCAGTATCCGCATCATCCGCGACGAACACACCACCCTGGCCGCCATGTTGCGGTCCATGGGCATGATGGTGGACCGGGGCCCGGGCAAGGACCCGCAGAGCTTCTTCGATGTGCTGGGCGCCATGCTGTTCTACATCGACGAGTTTCCCGAGCGCCTGCACCACCCCAAGGAGTCCGAGTTGCTGTTTCCCCGGGTTGCGGCCCTGGTGCCAGAAACCCGGGATCTGATTGCCAGGCTGGACAAGGACCACGACAAGGGCGAGGCCAATGTCCGTGAACTGCAGCACCTGCTGATGGCCTGGGAGCTGATTGGCGAGCCGCGCCGCGAAGCCTTTGAAACGGCGGCCAAGCGCTTCTTGGCGTTTTACCTGGACCACATGCGGCTGGAAGAAACCGTCATCCTGCCCGCGGCGCTGAAGGTGCTGGGAGCAGCAGATTGGGTGGAACTGGACGCCGCGTTCGAAACCAATTGCGATCCGCTCACCGGCCAATACCCCCGTGACCCGGCCTACGATCGGCTGTTCACCCGCATCGTGACACGCGCGCCGGCCCCCATTGGCCTGGGCGAGGACGTCTAGCAACGACGCGTTCCACGCGCAGTGCACGCGCTAGGGTAAACACCCATTAAAGTGCCCCGGTTTTCGCTTGAGGTAATTATGTTTTATAACCATAATTCGCCTCAATCGAAACCATACCCGGTGCAGAAATGTCCGCCGGGACCACCGCATGCACCACACCCTCACGACACTTCTCTTCGCCATCGGCCTGGGTTGCAGCACGCCGCTGCTGGCCGGGGACTCCGGCGTGACCGACACTGAAATCCTGATCGGATCGTCGGCTGTGTTGAGCGGCCCGCTGGGGCCGCAGACCACCGAATACACCGTGGGCTCCGGCCTGTACTTCAACGCCGTCAATGCTAGCGGCGGCGTGCACGGGCGCCGAATCGTTTACAAGCCGCTGGACGACGGGTTTGACGTGAAGCGCACCGTGGAAAACACCCGCAAACTGGTGCTGGAGGAGAAGGTCTTCCTGCTCTACAACAGTACCGGTACAGCCAACACGGCCGCGGTTTTGCCGCTGCTGACCGAGAACAAGACCATCACCTTTGGCCCGGTCACGGGGGCGGCTACTTTTCGCGACAACTTCAACCGCTACCTGTTCAATGTGCGTGCCAGCTACGCCGCCGAGGCGCAGCGCATCGTGCAACAGCAGTTGCAATTGGGTATCACACAAGTAGCGGTGGTCTACCAGGACGACGGCTTTGGCAATGCATTGATGGGAGAAATCAAACGGGCAGCCGAGGTGCGCCAACTGGTGATCCCGACCTTCGTCAAGATCGACCCCAAGCAGCCCGACTTCGACTCCGCCGCAGCCGCCATCCTGAAAGCCCAACCGCAGGCCGTGGTCATGGGCACCGCCGGGCTGACCTTCACCGCATTCGTCAAGGCGCTGAATGCCACCACGGCCCGCCCCGTGGTGTATGGCTTCTCGGTGGTCAGTACTGACGTGCTCAACCGCGAATTGGGCGCCGCCGCCCGCGGCATCGTGCTGGCGCAGATCATGCCGTCGCTGCGCAACGGCTCGGTGCCGGTGGTGCAGGAATATTTGCGCCTGCTCAAGGCCAAAGATCCCCAGGCCCAGGCTTCCAGTTCGCAGTTCGAGGGCTTCATCCATGCCAAGCTGTTGGTGGAGGGCTTGCGGCGCGGCGGCAAGAACCTGAGCACCGAGAGTTTCATCAAGGGGCTGGAGACCGGCGGCGACATCAGCTTTGGCAAGTTCGTGTCCCACTATTCGCCGGCCAACCATATCGGTTCTTCCTATGTCGAGCTGGCGATTCTGGACTCGGCTGGACAGTTGCGTTATTGATCCGATCACGTGGGCCTTGCTGCCCTGGACAACCCGTTCGGGCAAAATCCGCCCATGACTCCAGCCGCCAATAGCCCGCCCAATTTCAGGCTCTACGATGAGCCCGGCCATCTGATCCGCCGTGCCCAGCAAATCGCTGTGTCCAAGTTCCACGAAGTGCATGGCCGCCACGTCACGCCCATCCAGTACGCCATTCTGCGCACCCTGCACGAGACGCCGGGGGTGGACCAGGTGACGCTGGCGCAGTTGATTGCGCTGGACACCTCCAGCACCGCCGACATTGCCACGCGGCTGGAAGCCAAGGGCTGGATCCTGCGCGAGGTATTGCCAAGGCGCCAGCGCAGCCTGTCGCTGACACCGGCCGGCGCGGCGGTGTTGGCGGACATGCGCCCGGGCATTGAGCAGATGTACCTGGGCATGATGGATAGCCTGGACGCAGCCGAGCAGCGCGAGTTCATGCGCTTGCTGGGTAAGTTTGTGCACCTGAACGATCAAGAAAAATAGTCCTCCCGATCGACGCTCACCAAGCCGCGCTGTATCGGTCGGGTAGTGGGTTTTGCGTAGGTCAAGGAGGAGCCCGCGTAGCGGGCGGGGGACACGGAGCAAAACCCGCTACCCGACTGATACCTAACAAAGTCACCACCGCGGCTCCCCAATTCCGCTGATCGATACATTGGTGTGGCCAATTGGCAGAAAAAAATGACTTGCAGCAAGGGTAAATACCGATGTTTGGGGGCTTCCGCTGCAGATGGTGATTCCGTACAATGAATGTCATTCAGTATACTGAATATAAAAATTACCCAATCACCGCGCTGCAGGGTTTGCTGCAGGATGTATTAACCACAGAGGTGCCCATCATGTTTCCCAAAAACGCCTGGTATGTCGCCGCCACTCCCAATGAGATCGACGAGAAGCCGCTGGGCCGCACCATCTGCGGCGAAAACATCGCCTTCTACCGCGGAGAGGAAAACCGCGTCGCGGCCGTAGAAAATTTCTGCCCGCACCGGGGTGCGCCGCTCTCGCTGGGCTATGTGTCCGAGGGCAAGCTGGTCTGCGGCTACCACGGCCTGGAGATGGGTTGCGAGGGCAAGACGATTTCCATGCCCGGCCAGCGCGTGCGCGGCTTTCCGGCGATCAAGAGCTTTCCCGTGGTGGAGCGCTACGGCTTCATCTGGGTCTGGCCCGGCGACGCGTCCCTGGCCAATGCCGACACCATCCCGCACATGGAGTGGTACGACAACCCCGAGTGGGCCTACGGTGGCGGCCTGTTCCACATCGCCTGCGACTACCGGCTGATGATCGACAACCTGATGGACCTGACCCACGAGACCTACGTCCACACCACCAGCATCGGCCAGAAGGAAATCGACGAAACGCCCGTCAGCACCAAAACCGAGGGCGAGAGCGTGGT
>JAUSNJ010000115.1 GCA_030645355.1 Rhodoferax sp.
GCCACCATCACCGCCCACCACCTGCTGTACAACCGCAACGCCATCTTCACCGGCGGCATTCGCCCGCACTACTACTGCCTGCCGGTGCTGAAGCGCGAGACGCATCGCCAGGCGCTGGTGCAGGCTGCCACCAGCGGCTCGGCCAAATTTTTTCTGGGCACCGACAGCGCCCCCCACCCGGCCCACCTGAAGGAGCACGCCAGCGGCTGCGCCGGCTGCTACACCGCCTTCACCGCCATGGAGCTGTATGCGCAGGCCTTTGATGCGGCCGGAGCTCTGGACAAACTGGAAGGCTTCGCTTCTCACTATGGCGCCGATTTCTACGGCCTGCCGCGCAACACCGGCACCATCACGCTGTGCCGTGGATCATGGACCGTGCCCGAGACGTTCGCCTTTGGCGAGGCGCAGTTGAAGCCGCTGGGCGGTGGGGAAATGGTGCAGTGGAAACTGGAGTAAGAGCATGGGCGCCAGAGCGTTCTGCTGCGTGTCCCCCGCCCGCTTTGCGGGCTCCTCCTTTACCTTCGCAGAACACTCTGGCGCCCATGCTCTTAGGCGCTATCGACTGGTCTGCTCCCTGGCTGGCACCCTACGCGGCGGTCGGGCAGGGCGTCGCCGCTCAGGTGGCCACGGGTGCTGCCTGCGCGGATGCGCTAAATGCCGCGCTGGCCCCGCAGGCCACCCCGGTGCACTTCGTTCCGCAAAGTGATCTGCCGGCCGGCGTGGCCTACGAAGGCTATATTTTTGATAGCAACAACTGTCCAACCCGCGAGGGCTTGCATGACTTTTTCAATGGACTCGCCTGGCTGCGGTTCCCTCACACAAAGCGCCGCCTGAACCACCTGCATGTGGCCCAGATCGCGAACACCGGCATCCAGCCGGTGCGCGGCCCGGCGCGCGATGCGCTGACCATCTTTGACGAGAATGCCGCGTTTTTGCAGTGCCCCGATGTACTGTGGGAGGCTCTGGCCGCGAAGGACTGGAGTCGCCTGTTTGGCCCGCTACGCCCGCTGTGGGCCGAGTCGCATCTGGTGCTGTTTGGCCACGCGCTGCTGGAGAAACTGGTCTACCCCCGAAAACCCATCACAGCCCACGTCTACCGTGCACGGGCTGCTAGCCATTCCATAGCGGATCTGGACCATTGGATGGCCACCGACTTGAGCGCCGAGCGCTTGGCCAGCAAGCCCTTCGCCCACCTGCCCGTGCTGGGCGTCCCCGGTTGGTGGCCCGGCAACGAAGACCCGGCGTACTACGAAGACGCAACCGTATTCCGCCCCGCACGTATGAAGCTGGCGCAAGGCACCGGGCAGGATGGGGCCGATTTCGGAACCGAAGGTTCATGAGGCCCCAGCCTGCCCGGTGCCTTGTGCCAGCGTCCCCGCACGGAAAGCGAAACGGCCAAATCCCCATCGCGTTTGGGTAGTTTGAGCCTCCCCTTCCTTGAAATTGCACAATTCAACCTTACCATTCACGCTGTCGGCTCTTGTGGACGGGCCAACGGAAAAAGGAAACCATGAAACGCATTCTGTTATTTGTCTTGACCAACGTACTGGTGGTCGCTGTTTTGGGCATCGTCGCCAGCCTGCTCGGCGTCAACCGCTACCTCACCAGCAGCGGACTCAACCTCAGCGCCCTGCTGGGATTTGCGCTGATCATGGGCTTTGGCGGTGCCATCATTTCCCTGTTGATCAGCAAACCCATGGCCAAGTGGACATCGGGCGTGCGCATCATTGAGCAGCCGCAAAACGCGGATGAGGCCTGGATTGTCGAGACCGTGCGCAAGCTGTCCGAAAAGGCCGGCATTGGCATGCCCGAAGTCGGCATCTTTGACGGCGACCCGAATGCCTTTGCGACAGGCGCTTTCAAGAATTCGGCCCTGGTGGCCGTTTCCACCGGCCTGTTGCAGGGCATGACCAAGGAAGAGATCGAGGCCGTGATTGGCCACGAGATTGCCCACGTGGCCAATGGCGACATGGTCACCATGACGCTGATCCAGGGTGTGATGAACACCTTTGTCGTGTTCCTGAGCCGTGTCATCGGCTACGCGGTCGACAGCTTTTTGCGCAAGGGCGATGACCGCTCCGGCCCCGGCATTGGCTACATGATCACGACCATCGTGCTGGACATCGTGCTGGGCTTTGCCGCTGCGATCGTGGTGGCCTGGTTCTCACGCCACCGCGAATACCGTGCCGATGCCGGTTCGGCTCAACTGTTGGGCCGCAAGCAGCCGATGATCAACGCACTGGCCCGTCTGGGTGGCATGGCGCCGGGCGAACTGCCCAAGAGCGTGGCGGCCTTCGGCATCACCGGTGGCATTGGGCAATTGTTCTCGACCCACCCGCCGATTGAAGAGCGCATTGCCGCTCTGCAAAACCAACAACAGTAACGGTCAGGGGGCCGGTCCGGCGTCGCCACCCGTGCGCACGACCAGATCGGCCAGCATTTCGCTCGACGTATCCAGCCGCGCCGCCAGCACGCGGGCAATATTGCGGTAGATGATGCGGGCGCTATCGGCGTAGGCGTCCACCCGCTCGCGGTCAAAGCGCATCGTCACACTGTCACGCAGTGCCCGGACGGTGGCGGTGCGCAGGGGGTTGCCCACCAGGGCCATTTCACCAAAGCATTCGCCTGCGTTGATCTTCGCCAGCGTCACGACCCGGTCTCCGCGTTGCTTTTCAATGGCGATTTCACCGGATATCAGCACGTGGAACGAGCTGCCAATGTCGCCCTCGTTGAACACCACTTCGCCGGCCTTGTGCGGCATGTGCTCGGCCATGGCCAGCGTGCTCATCAGGCAATCGTGCGTCATGCCCTGAAAGATCTTGACCTTGTTGGCAATCTTCTGAACGATGGCCGCGTCCAGATTCAGGCCGGCCGGGCGCTGAATGATGTCGGCGCGCACGTTCTCGGCAAAAATCTTGACGACGGCTGGATCAACTTTCATGGAAAACGATGGTACACCCGCCGACCGGCGTCAACCCGCCGGTTTGACCCCCGGCAACCGCAGCACGAACTCGGCCCCGCCCTGCGGGTGGTTGTGCGCGGTCAGCGTGCCGCCATGGCGCTCGACGATGCCGTAGCTGATGGACAGGCCCAGGCCGGTGCCCTTGCCCACGGGCTTGGTCGTGAAGAAGGGCTCAAAAATGCTGGATAGGACCTCGGGCGCGATGCCGGGTCCGTTGTCGTGCAGCGTGATCACCAGGAAGTTCGCCTCGCGTTTGGCGCAAATCTTCAGCACGGGTGACACGCCGGGCTGGGCGCTGGCCGCGTCGTAGGCGTTCTGGATCAGGTTCATCAGCACCTGCAGCAGTTGGCCCGCGTTGCCGGGCACTACGCAGCCCGGGCAGGCCTGCAGCTCTACATCAAAGTCCAGCTTCATGCCGGTGCGTACCCAGTGGATGGCGCGCTCGATAACGGCGTCCACGTCCACCATCTCGCGTTCCTCGCCATCCAGCGCCGAGAAGCGCTTGAGCCCGTCCACGATGCTGGCCGTGCGCTGCGCGCCTTCGATGGTGCCGTCCATCAGCGAGGGCAGGTCGCGCAGGATGTGCTCGATGCGCAGCTTTTGCGCCAGGGCCATCAGGGCCGGGTTGTTGCCCAGCGCGGCCTCGGCATGCACGGCGTCCAGGTACTGGCGCAGGCGAGTGGTGTAGCGGTTCAGCGCATGCACGTTGCCCAGCACGAAGCTGATGGGGTTGTTGAGCTCGTGCGCCACGCCGGCCACCAAGCGGCCCAGAGACGACATTTTTTCGGCGTGCAGCAACTGCTGTTGCGTGAGCTTCAGCGCTTCATGCGCCTCATGCAGCTGGCGGTAGGCACGCTTGATCTCCGCCATGGGCCGCCCCACGAATACATAACCCACGCAGCGGCGCCGGCCGTCATAGCGCGGCGTGGCGGTGAAATCCACCGGCACCGGCTGGCCGGCCGCGTCGTGCAGCATCAGCTCCACCGTCTCGCCCTGGCGCAGCGTGACGGTGCGGCACATCATGTCCTGCAGCACGCTGGTGCCGGCGCTGCTGTGCAGCAGCGTCTGCATGTGGGCGCCCAGCAAGGTCTCTTCGCTGCACCCCACCAGCTCGCACAGGGCCTGGTTGGTCTGCTCGATCAGCCCCTGCGCGTCGGCGGCCACCAGCACGTCTGACATCGAGGACAGCAGGCTGTAGATCAGCTGCTGCGAAACCTCCAACTGCGCGTTCTTTTCCTCCAGCGCCACCTCGTCACGCAGCAATTGCGAATACACGTCGTCCATCTTCTGGATCACGTCCAGCCAGGTGTCGTCGTCCACGCCTTTTGGGTGTTCCATCAATGCACCGTACAGACCATGCAGGGGTCAAAGGAGCGCACGATGTGCTGCACCGCCACCGGTGTTTTCTCGCCCGGCTGCACCGGTGCGCCCACCAGTGCGGCCTCCAGCGCGCCCGGCGTGCCATGGCGGTCGCGGGGGGAGAAGTTCCAGCTGGTCGGGGCGATGATCTGGTAGTTGGCAATGCGCCCGCCGCGGATGGACAGCCAGTGGCCCAGGCTGCCGCGCGCGGCCTCGCACAGGCCAAACGCATCGGCCTCGTTCGGCAGCACCGCATCATTGGCGCAAGGTGCATCGGGCGCTATGGCGCGCAGGCACTGCTCGGCCAGCAGCACCAGCCGCGCAAGCTCGATGGCGCGTGACAGCACCCGTGTCTTCACGTTGCCGCCGGTGCGGGCCCACAGCGCGCGTATCAACGGTTGGCCATCCGCCAGCTGGCGGGCCATGGCGCCGGTTTCCAGCACGCGGCCATCCAGCCGGGGCGCCTTGTTCCAGGTGTAGGCGTCGGGCTTGTCCATCTGCGGCAGGGTCAGGCCGACGGAGGGGTGTGGCGCAGCCCCGGCATCCGCAAGCCAGGCGTGGCGCGCGTCCTCGGCGATCTGCGCCGTGTTGACCGGCTGCAGCGTGTTGCCGTCCCATACGCCGGGCGCCATTGCATAGTCGCCGCTGGGGTCGGCAAAGCCGCCGTAGCTCAGCGTCAGGCCGGGTCCTCGGCCCAGCGTGTCGAGCTGCAGGTCGCGGGCGATGGACAAGAACAGCCGCAGATCCCCCTGCAAAGGGTCGCGCTGCAGCCACTGCTCCAGGGCCTGCTCACTATCCAGTGCGACCACTTCTTCCAGCGGGGCGGCATACAGCACGCGCTCCAGAAAGCTGCGCATCTCCGCCGCGCGCGAACCCAGCCGGAAGCGCTCCGGGGCGCTCAGATTGCGCGTCGATCCGCCGGGAACGATGGATTGCGTGTGCGGCCATTTGCCGCCCAGCGTGCCCATGATGTGCATCCAGCGCTGGCGCGCCGCCACCGCCTCGCGGGAATGCTCACCGGATTGGGTGGAGAAACGCCGCAGCGCCTGCGCATGCCAGGACCGGCCGGCGTAGACCTCGCGCGTGAAGTCGGGCATGAAGAACAGGTAGAAATGCGTCAGGTGGTCGGCCGCGTTTTCGCAGGCCAGCATCAGGTTGGTCAGCCACACGCCGTTGGGCGGCGCCTCCACGCCACAGGCGGCAGCCAGCGCGCGCGCCGCCGCCACCGACTGCGTGACCGAGCAAATACCGCAGATGCGCGGCACGTAAACCATGGCGTCAAACGGGTGCTTGCCCTGCAGCATCTGCTCGAACCCGCGGTACATGGGCGCGTTGACCCAGGCCTCCTTGACCTGTCCGTCGGCCACCTCCAGACGGACCTCCAGATCGCCTTCTACGCGATTGAATGGGCCTACCAGCAAACGTGTCATTTGAGTCGGGTCTTCTTGATGAGGGGCGCCACCACCAGGTGGTCGGACGTCGAGTTGACTTTGACCCGTTTGGGCGTGGCCGATTTGGACAGCGAGGCCAGCGCCACAAACCAGGCCTTGTGCATGTCCGTGGGCAGGCCGATGGGAATGCCCGCCACCTTGGGCGTCTGGTGGAAGGCGTGGCCCGGCTCCTCAAAGCCGGGTTCGGTGCAGCTGATGCAGGCATAGCCACCGCGCGTGCACGAGCCCTCGCCGTTCCAGAGCCGGATGTTGCAATCCGCATGGGCCTGCGTGCCTTTGCAGCCCATGTGCTCCATCAGGCAGCCCAGGTCGGACGGCTTGTCGGCGCTGGCCTTGTATTCGTAGTATTCATTGCGGGAGCAGGCGTGGTGCACCAGCTGGTCGGCATAGGCGCGGGGCCGCCCCAGCGTGTCGAGGGCGTCCGCTGGCATAGTCAACTCAGCGGCCAGCGCGGCCAGGGTTTCCAGCACCCAGCCGGGGTGGGTGGGGCAACCCGCCACGTTGACTACGGGCAGGCCCGACGGATCACGCCACTGCGCGCCCAGCACGCCACCGGCGTGGTCGCCCTCGTACTGCAGCCCGCAGGCATCGGTCGGGTTGATGCCACCAGCGGTGATGCCGCCAAACGCGGCGCAGCTGCCCACGGCCACCACGTGGTGGGCGACGGCGCTCAGGCGCTCCACCCAGTGCAGCATGGGCTCTTGCGTGCCGGCCAGCATGTGGAAGCGCCCGCTGCCTTCAGGGCCACGCAACACGGCGCCTTCCAGGCACAGCGCGTGCAGCGGCACTTTGCCACTCAGGCAGTCCTGCAGGATGGCCAGCGACTCGTCCCCCGACTCCAGGGACAGCGCCGGGTGCCACAGCAGGTTCACCCCGATCTGGCGCAGCAGGCAGCGAAAATCCGCCGTGTCCGCGCACAGCAGCGACATGCTGCAACCGCCACAGCCACCCGACTGCAGCCACAGCACATTGAAGTGCGGTTCAGCCATCGGCCTGGCCCTCCAGCCCAAAGCGCGCCAACTTCTGGCGCAGGCCGACGCGCGACAGGCCCAGCTCCTTGGCGGCGTGGGTCTTGTTCCAGCGCAGGCGCAACAGGGTCTCACGCAGGATGACTGCCTCAATGGCGTCGAGGCGCTCCTGCAGGGTGCCGCCCTGGGGCAAGCCATTGCCCTGCTGCTGTGGAGTCGCCATGCCGGGCTGGCCATGTAGCACGCGTTTGGACAGGGTGCTGGCAGACACTGTCAGCCCGTCGGACAGCGCCACGGCGCGGTAGATCTCGTTCTTCAGCTCGCGGATATTGCCGGGCCAGGGGTAGGCCAGCAGGTTGGCCCGCACGTCGCTGGCAAAGCGCACGTCCGGGCGGCCCAGCTCCTGGCCGGCGCGCACCAGCAGCATGTCGGCAATCGGCAGGATGTCGGCGCTGCGCTCGCGCAACGGGGGCACCGACAGCGTGATGCCGGCGATGCGGTAGTACAGGTCTTCGCGGAAGCGGCCCGAGCGCACGTCCTGCTCCAGGTCGCGGTGGGTGGCGGCAATCACACGCACATCGACCAGCACCGGGCGGCTGGCGCCCACGGGGCGCACCTCGCCCTCTTGCAGGACGCGCAGCAGCTTGACCTGGAAAGCTGGCGAGGTGTCGCCAATTTCATCCAGAAAAATGGTGCCGCCATCGGCGCGCTGGAACAGGCCGATATGGTCCTCAAAGGCACCGGTGAAGGAGCCTCGCTTGTGGCCAAACAGCTCCGATTCGAGCAGCGTGTCGGTCATGGCGGCGCAGTTCTCCATGACGAAGGCGCGCTCGCAGCGCGGGCTGGCGTAGTGGATGCCGCGCGCCAGCAACTCCTTGCCAGTGCCCGATTCGCCGGTCACCAGCACCGCCAGGTCGTAGCGGGCCACGCGCGCCGCCATCTCGCACACGGCGTTGAGCGGGCTGTTCTCCGAGCGCTCCAGGCTGTCAAAGTCAAACGCGGCGCGTGCCGTGGCCAGCGTCTCGGTGCCCCGGCGGCGCAGCACCGGGGTGCTGGTGCGCAGCTCCAGGTTCAGGCGCTGGGTCTGCATCTGCAGGCTGCGCGCCTCGGCCGCCTTGGCCACGGTGGACAGCAGGTGCTCGGGCACCCAGGGCTTGAGCACGTACTGGTAAATGCCCGCGTCATTGATGCCGGCAATGATGTCCTGCGAATCGGTGTAGCCGGAGATGATGATGCGCACGGTGTCGGGCCAGGCCTCGCGCACTTCCTTCAAAAACTTGACGCCACTGGTTCCGGGCATGCGCTGGTCGCACAGAATCACGCTGACCTCGTGGCGCTCTAGCAGGCCGCGCGCCTCGTCGGCGGAGCTGGCGGTCAGGATGCGGAAGTCTTCCTCCAGATTGCGGCGGATCGAATCCAGCGAGCGCGTCTCGTCATCCACCACCAGCACCAGGGGCAGCGAATCGTAGGGGTCGGGCAATGCGGGCGGGGACATTGAGAATGCTCTTGTTTTGATAGCTGCTTAGATAATATTGACGAGGGCTATCGGCTGTTTTATCGATGGACTGCCAGGTGACGGGGGGTCCAGGCGTGCGGCTTGCGATAGACAAAATGGTGCCGTGCCACGTGGTAGCTGGGGTCGAAGCCGTAAAAGTTGCGGTGCATGCATTGCAGTTCCTCGGCGCGGTAGTCGGCCAGCGGTTTGTGGGCCTCGTCCTGGTCCCGTTGCGCCTGTTTTTGCGCCAGGCGCTGCGCCAGATTATGCGTCGCGGCCAGCGCCAGAGCCCGCTGCAGAACCTGCTCGCCAAAGTCTTGCGCGCCCTCGCCGAATGCGGCGTCCAGCAAGCCGCGCGCTACGGCATCCGCAGCCGTCAACGGCAGGCGCTCCTGCATCAGGGCGCGGCTGGCGGCCTCGCCAATGCGCCGGGGAAGGGAATAGGTCCAGTACTCCGAGCCGTAGAGATTGCCCATGTTCTTGTAGTGTGGGTTCAGCACCACGCCCGCGTGCGCCCACACCACGTCTGCGGCCAGCGCCAGAAAGCAGCCCCCGGCGCCTGCGTTGCCGTGCAGGGCGGCCACGGTGATGCGGTCGGTGAACGTCAGCACTTCCAGCGCCGCGTCGTCCATGGCATTGATGTTGCGCATGGAGGCATCGGCGGCGCTGTCGCCCGCCACGCGCTGGGCGGCTTCGATGTCATGCAGGTGGATGCCGTTGGAGAAAAACTCCTGCCCACCGGCCAGCACCAGCACCTGCGTGGACCGCGTGCGCACCCAGCGCAAGGCATCGCGCAGCCGTTGGCACTGGCGTTCGGACATGGCGCCGTTGTGGAATTCAAAGTCCAGCCAGCCGACGCGGGCGCCAGCGGGGCCGAATTCGCGGTAGCGCAGTTCGTCCCACTCTTGGTCGTCCTCGCGCATCAGGGGGACGGGCAGTTCGGGTAAGTCGGCGGATTGGGTGGCGAACACGCGGGTGGCGGCCAGCTTGAGCACGTTGGTGGCTGGGGACTGTGGGGGTGCGGTCGTGGGTGGCGAGGCGTCGTCCTCCTGCCGCACGTGGGCTATCCAGATGGCGCCGTCTACGGTGCGGCGCAGCAGGGCCGGGCCGCGACGGGCCAGCACGGTGCCGGGTTCGCTTTCTGAAAACGCGGAAACGATTTCCGCGCTGGCGGGGTGGGCGTCGAATAGGCGGCAGGGGTGGCTGAACAGGGTGTCGAGCACGCCGGGGGAGCCGTCGGCGGCGGCGATTTTTTGGAGGATGGTTTGGGTGGTGTCGGTGGGCCAGTGGATGCGTCTATCGGTTTGGCGCATCAGGGGGTTCCAGTTGCCTGTGGCTTGTGGCTTGGCGTGAGCTGTTGGCGCCAAGCTGCCGGGCGTGAACCGCTGCAAGGCGCGCAGCACGGCCTGCACGGCGGCGTGGGTTACTTCGCGGCGGTACAGGCTGGATTTGGTGGCGCCGGGGCGTATGGCAAACGGTTCCCAGGCCCATACCTCTCCGGCGTCCATGTCTTCCACCGCCTGCAACACCGTCACGCCCCACTGCGCATCGCCCCGGTGAATAGCCCAATCCAGCGCGCTGGGGCCGCGGTCGCCGGGGATTCCGGGGTGCACGACCAGGCACACGGTGCGCGCCCAGACGGTCTCGGGAATGCGGCGTTTCAGAAACGGCGCCAGCACCACGTCGGGTTTGAACATCTCCACCGCTTCCTCGGTGACGGCGTCGGCAATGTCCAACTCCACCGAGACCGTGTGGCCCAGCGCTTGCAGCACGCCGAACAGGCGTTGGCTCAGGCCGTTAAAGCTGTGGGTGAGCAGGAGGATGCGCATCAGCAAATCCGCGGCAGCTGCTCGCCGCTGAGCCAGTCCACTACCCGCCGCCCGCCAAAGCGCGTATTCATTTGCACAAAGCAATGGGCGTCTTGCGTGACGGTGCCAATGCGTTGCGCGCCTTGCCCCAGCGGATGGGCGCGCATGGCGGCCAGCAACTGGTCGGCAACCTCGGGCGCGCAGACGGCAATCAACTTGCCTTCGTTGGCCACGTACAGCGGGTCCAGGCCCAGCAGCTCACAGGCGGCCTCCACCTGCGGCAGCACCGGAATCAAAGCTTCTTCGATCACCATGCCAACCTGAGATTGCGTGGCGATCTCGTTGAGCGTGGTGGCCAGTCCGCCGCGCGTGGGGTCGCGCAGCACGTGCAGGGCGTTGGGGTCGGGCAAGGCCTGCAGCATGGCCTGCACCAGGGTGTGCAGGGCGGCGGTGTCGGACTCGATCGCGGTCTCGAACTCCAGCGACTCGCGCAGCGACATTACCGCCACGCCGTGCTCGCCCAGCGTACCCGAGACCAGGATCACGTCGCCCGCTTTCGCCTGGCGCCCGTCTATGCACAGGCCATCCGGCGCCACGCCCACGCCCGTGGTGCTGATGAACACGCCGTCGCCCTTGCCCTTCTCCACCACCTTGGTGTCGCCGGTGACGATGGGCACACCCGCGTCGCGCGCCGCCGCCGCCATGGATTCCACAATGCGTTTCAGATCGGCCAGCGCAAAGCCTTCTTCCAGAATGAAACTGGCCGCCAGATACAGCGGCTTGGCCCCCGACATGACCACATCGTTGACCGTGCCATGCACCGACAGGCAGCCGATATCGCCCCCCGGAAAAAACAGCGGCGAAATGACATGCCCATCGGTAGCCATCACCAGGCGCCCGCCGGTGGGGAAGGGCAGCAAGGCGCCGTCGTGGCCCTGGCGCAAATACTCGTTATCAAAGGCGCGGGCAAACAGCTCGTCCACCAGTTGCGCCGCCGCCCGCCCGCCGGCACCGTGCGTCATGTCGATGTGCCCATGCTTGAAGTCGATGGGGCGCAGGTAGTTCTTCTTGGGTGTTGTCATGGTCATGCTGCCACCACCGCGATGTCGCGGAAGCGGCCATAGGAATAGTGGGCGGCGCAGGCGCCTTCGTTGGACACCATGCACGAGCCCATAGGACTCTCCGGCGTGCACACCGTGCCAAACAGCTTGCAGTCTTGCGGGCGCTTGACCCCGCGCAGGATGGCGCCGCATTCGCACTGCTTGTGGTCGGGCACGCTGGCGTAGTGCAGGTCAAACTTGCGCTCGGCGTCCCACTCGGCAAAGGCCGGGCGAATCTTCAGGGCGCTGTAGGGCACCTCGCCCAGGCCGCGCCACTCAAAGCTCTCGCGCAACTCGAACACCTGCGACACCAGGTTTTGCGCCGCCAGATTGCCCTCAGCTGTGACCACCCGCGAGAATTCGTTTTCGACGACGGCCCGCTCGGCATTGACCTGGCGCACCAGCATCAAGATGCCCTGCATCACATCCAGCGGCTCAAACCCGGTGATCACCACCGGCTTGCGGTACTCCTCGGCAAAGTGCTCGTAGGGCTGCGAGCCGATGATGATGCTCACATGCGCCGGCCCGATAAAACCGTCAATCGGCACGGTGCCCAACTGGCGCACCTCGGCCGACTCCAGGATGTGGGTGATGGCCGACGGGGTCAGCACATGGCAGCACAGTACGCTGAAGTTTTTGACAGCGCGCGCCGCGGCATCGCGAATGACCAGCGCCGTGGGCGGCGTGGTGGTCTCGAAGCCGATGGCAAAAAACACCACCTCGCGATCCGGGTTCTGCTCGGCCAGCTTGAGCGCGTCGGCGGCGGAGTAGACCATGCGGATGTCGGCCCCGCGCGCCTTGGCCTTGATCAGGGACAGACCATCGGAGGCGGGAACGCGCATGGTGTCGCCATAGGTGCACAGCATCACGCCCCGCTCCAGCGCGAGGCGGATCGCCAGATCAACGCGGCCAATCGGCAGCACGCACACCGGGCAACCCGGCCCATGGATCATGCGCACATTGGCGGGCAGCATGTCGGCAATGCCGTAGCGGGAAATGGCATGCGTGTGCCCGCCGCAAAACTCCATGAAGTTGTAGGCCACATCGGGGCGGACTTCGGCGGCGATATTGGCGGCGATGTGGCGCGCGCCGTCCCCATCGCGGTATTCGTCGATGTACTTCATGGCTGGCCTTCTTCCACCTGCGCCAGTTCGGCAAACAGCGCCAGCGTGCGCTCTGCCTCCTCCGGGTCGATCTTGCCGATGGCGTAGCCCACATGGATGATCACGTAGTCGCCCACCTGCGCGTCGTCCACCAGATCAATGGACACCTCCTTGCGCACCCCGGCCAGATCGACCACGGCACGCAGAGCGGGCAAGAGTTCCACCACACGGGCGGGAATGGCTAGACACATGATGGGTTCCTTGGGGTGCTATTGAAATGGTAGCTGCTTGTTCTTATTGCACGAGGGCTAGAGGCTTGTTTTGTTGTTGATGCTTCGGCGGTGCAGGGTTTTGGGGGCCGGATTCCAGTATGGCTGCGAAGCACCCGAAGAGACGCACGAGGTGCGCGGTGAACATGAGTCGATGAGTGATGGCACGTATGTCGGCCGTGGATGGACCGCGACGGCACACTCAGTTGTGAAGACTGACGATCACCACTGTCGCCCTTGTGGGGCCATTCGACGAACGTCTTAGGGCGCCGGTGAAAGGATAAAGCCTTCATTCCGCTCCGATGGCTTTAAGAACGAATGCTCTGACACTGAGTACTCCTTCGATGGTAGGGCCACATGCCCTACTGTTCGAGAGATCAGTGAAGTACCTGAATTTTGCGAGAGTGCGGTTGTCGCGTTGATCCAAAACTGTTAGCTCATAGCCAACCAGGCTTTGGTGCGAGGAGACTTTCCAGATCTCTTCCTGGCCGATAGGGTAGCTGAAGCTAACGAGTACATCCGCGCCTGTCGGGTTGCTTGTTACTAGAGTGATGCCGGGTGGGTAGGGCGGGTTTCTGGCTTCGAGCTCTGATACGTAGTCGTTTGAAACGATTCGAAAGTAGTTGATGTCAACCGGGTACTTGCGTCCCCACTCATAAGCTACTGAGTGCACTGGTTCGACTGGGGGCGCTACAAACTGTACCCCGGCGGTCTTGCATGCTGCTATGAACTCTGGGGAAGCTGGTTTAAAAAAAGACATGCTGACACCGAGCAGTGTTGTTAAGACACTGGCGACGTAGCCGGTTGGAAGCGTGCCGACCGCAACTGCCAATCCCAAAATACCTCTCTTGCGTGCGCACAGAAACAGGGCCGTCGTAGTGAGTAAGGCGATCCAAGCATAGCCGAGCAACCAGACAGTTCTGACTCCACTGGAACTTCCATCCCCACCCGCTGCTAGAAAGCCAACAAAGAAAAGGATTGCGCAGTTGATGGCGGCAACTACAAGGACCCGAACGTAAGTCATAAGTGCCCAAACATTAAGTTGTAGCCGAGCGCCTATCGTGGAACTTCCAAGCTCGACGACCAGAAAGACTGACTGTTAAAAGGCCTCGTTGACCGTATTTGCAGTCAATGGAGCACAGGAGGAATTTCTTAGTTGTCACAATATTGATATTCATTTGGTAGCTGATTACGTATATTCCACGAGGGCTTCAGCCGCATTTGATGTTGTGCTCTCGCCCGTAGCCATGCTGCAGGCCGCAACCCAGGCTTGACCCGGCGCCAAGCCTGCATCGCCACACGACAGGCTTTTGGCTTGCAGCACGTTCAGGCCCGCAGACTCCAGTTGCGAAACGATGCTCTGCGTCAGGATGCGGTTGAAGAAACATCCGCCGCCCAAGGCCACATCACGCACTTGGTGCAGGTGCGCTTGTGCGATGGCGTGGGCGCACAGAGCGTCGGCCAAGGTCAGGTGAAAGCGCGCGGCGGCTTCATCCACTGCGGCGGGGCTGTGGCAGTCGGCGGTGAGCAGGGTGGAGCGCAGCAGTGGCCGCACATCAATCTGGCCGTCAGGTGTCAGGGCCCAGTCGCTGGCGCGGACTTCCAGGGTGTGGGACTGCAGATGGCGCGCCGCTGCCTGCTCCAGCGCGATGGCCGCTTGCGCTTCAAATTCCTGCCGCACGCTCAAACCCAGCAAGCCCGCCACTGCATCAAACCAACGCCCGGCCGCCGTGGTCTGCGGGCAGTTCAGGCCGCGTTGCAGCATAGTGTGGATGGTGCGTGCCGCTTGCTCGCCCACGGTGGGCGCGAAGCGCGGGACGATCTGCTCGGCCAAGCCACACGCGTGCAGCGCGGCCGCCGCCATGCGCCAGGGCTCGCGCGCGGCCACGTCGCGGCCGGGCAAGGCCAGGGGGCTGAGATGGCCGACGCGCGCGCAGTGAGCGCCATCCACCAGCAGCACTTCGCCGCCCCAGGCCACGCCGTCCGTGCCCAGGCCCACGCCGTCCAGCGCGATGCCGATGACCGGACGCGCCATGTCGCGTTCCGTGTCGCGTTCCGTGTCGTGTCTTGCGCCGTGCTCGGCCAGCACCGCCGCAATATGGGCGTGGTGGTGTTGCACGGCAATGGCGTTGACCCCCAGTTCCTGCGCCAGTCGCAGGGCCAGGTGGGTGCTGAAAAAATCCGGGTGCAGGTCATGGGCCACGGCATCAATGGGGCCGCCCGCCTGCGCCAGCAGCGCGCGCACGGATTGCTCCAGCGCTTCGCAGGCTGCGGGATCAGACAGGTCGCCATGTTGCGCGGACCACAGCGGCTTGAGAGGCGCCGCAGTGTCGAGCAGACAGGCGGCGTTCTTCAGGAACGCGCCACAGGCCAGGATGCGTGCCATTGTTAGCTGTGCTCCGCCTTGAGTTGGGCCAGCTCGGCTTCCAGTTGGGCGATGCGGGTCTGCCTGGCGTCCGGCGCGTGGTGGTGGTGATGGTGCGCGGGCTCGTCGAGCAGCCAGTCCAGCCAGGCCTGCATGCCTTCGCCGGTGGTGGCGGACAGCTCCAGGATTGTGATGCCGGGGTTGACCCGGCGCGCATAGTCCTTGCAGCGCGCCACGTCAAAGCTCAGGTGCGGCAGCAGGTCGATCTTGTTGAGGATCATCAGTTGCGCGGCGGCAAACATGTCGGGGTATTTGAGCGGCTTGTCCTCGCCCTCGGTGACCGACAGGATGGCGACCTTGGCCTCTTCGCCCAGGTCCCACAGCGCGGGGCACACCAGGTTGCCCACGTTCTCGATGAACAGCAGCGACTGCGGGGAGTGCGTGTGGTGGTCGTGCCCATGGTCGTGATCGTGATGGTGGTGCTCATCATGGGAATGGCCATGCGCATGTGCATGTGCATGTGCATGTGCATGTGCATTCTCGTGTTCATGGGCATGCTCATGCGTGGCCAACTGCGCAAACGCCTGCGCCACCATGGGGGCGTCCAGGTGGCAGCCCTTGCCGGTATTGACCTGGATGGCGGGCGCACCGGTGGCGCGGATGCGGTCGGCGTCGAAGCTGGTTTGCTGGTCGCCCTCGATCACCGCCACTGTCAGGCTAGGCGCGTGCTGTTTGAGTGCATGGATGGTGGCGCACAGCAGCGTGGTCTTGCCCGATCCGGGACTGGACACCAGATTCAGCGCACGCACGCCATGCGCGGCAAAGTGTGCGCGGTTCTGCGTGGCGACCGCGTTGTTGGCGCCCAGCACATCTTCCTCGATCTTGATGGTGCGCTGTTGGGTCAGGCCGGGCACCGACACCCGGGCCGCGCCCGCGCCGAAGTGCAAGTCGCCGGTGGTGGGGTGAACTTCAGGACTTGAATCCGGTTTGCTGGTTCCGGTATTGCTGCAGCCGCAAACGACGCACATGGCATGTTCCTTTGTTGTTCGTGATTGAGTTTAGACAACCTGCATGTCCACCACGCGCAGCTCGGTGCCGCCGGTGGGTTGCAGTTGGTGGCCACCGCACAGGGGGCAGGGGTCCAGACGGGAAAGAATGGCAACGCTTTGGCCGCAGGGCAGGCACCAGGCGCTACCCGCAGGCTCGTCAATATCAATGTGCGCGCCTTCCAGGCAGGTGTCCGGCGCAATGGCCTGCAATGCGAACCTCAGCGACGATATCTCTACGCCACACAGCGCACCGGCTTCCAGGCGCAGGTGGGTGACACGCTCAAACGGGTCGCGCGCGCGGGTCTGCTCCAGCACCTTCAGGATGCCACCGGCCAGGCTGAGTTCATGCATGGGCGATCTCCCCGGTGGTGGCGGTGCCCAGCACGGTGCAGTCCACGCAGGGGTCGTAGGCTGCGGCCAGGCACCACGCGGACGCGGTGTCGTGCGAAGGCAGGGCCGTGAGTGCGTGGGCCAGCGCGCCGTCGGCATGGAAATTCCATTCGGTGGGGGCCAGCACGCGGTAATCTTCCACGCGGCCCTGCGGGTCGAGCTGGACCCAGTGCAGCAGCAGGCCGCGCGCCATTTCGCACCAGGCGATGGCCTGGCCCTGGCCCAGGGGCAGCGCGCCGCTGTCCAGCAGGGTGTCGCGTTGTCCATGGTCGGTGAGTGGGTTGGCGGCGGTGATGTTCACAAGTTCCATCCAGCGGGCACCCAGGCGGGTCCAAGCGTTATATGGGAGCGTATCGCGTTCGGCTGGGTGGCGCAAACGCGTCCAGACGCCGGTTTCCGCGCACTGCCCGCGCCACAGCGGGCGTTGTACGAAATCGGGGTCGGTGGCCATGGCCTGTGCGATGGAGCGCAAGTTGACGGACTGCACGGATGTGTCGGTTTTCAGCAGGTCCAGGCTGCGGGTGTGCGGTGACAAACTACACGCCAGGGGATGCCAATCTGCAAGGCAACGCGCGGGTGGCAGATCGTGCGCACGGCTGTGGCACCACTGGGCGAATGCATCCGAATCGCCGTGGTGGGTCAGCCAGTGCTGCACTGGTTGCTGCAACAGGCGTTCCAGCCAATTGCGCAACTGCACCAGCGCGGCGCTGGCTTCCTGCGTCGAACAGGCTTGCGCGGGGGGCATCAGGGGCAGTGGGCAATCGCGCAGCCAATGCAGGTCTGGCGCGCGGTGCGTGGCGGTGGATTGGCGTTGTGGCCAGTCCAGCGCCATGCTGCGCAGATGGTCGCGTGCTGTTTCCAGCTGCAGCAGCACGGGCGATTCCACCGGCAATACGGTGCTGGCCTGTGGGCAGGCCGCGTGCAAGGACAGGCGCGCGGTGCGCCGGTGGGCGTGCGCGCACAGCGTGAACACATTGCCCAGCGTGCGCACGATGTCCTCGCCCTGCTGCCCGCGCAGTAGCCGGCCCAGCCGCCCGCCGCCCAGCACCGGGCGCTGGCCCGCCACGCTGGCGCGCACGCCAGGGCGCAAGGTGTAGTGCCCGCCCAAGGCCGCGGATGCGGTTTGCACCGTGCTGGTGTTCATGCGCTGGCTCCGGCGCGCGGGCCACCGCGCCCAAACAGGAAACCGCGCCGACTCGGTGCCTCCATGGCGGGAGCCGCAGTCGGCGCTGGTGCCGGTGTGCGCAAGAGGTTCAGCACCTCGCAGGCGGTGGCCACGGCCCCGCCGTGGTCCGCAAATTCAAACATGGGGGAGAACAGCGAGCAGCAGGCAAAGGCGCCCACTCCGTCTTCATGCGCGCCGATGAATTCAAAGCGCTCGCCACCGATCTGGCGGCTGGCCTTTTGCCCCACGCCTGGCACGGTCTCGCCCGCACGGGCCAGGTCCATCGGCAGGCACACCAGGTTCATGAACCAGGGCGTCACCAGAATGCCCAGCAGCCATTCGCCACCATCCGGGTCGGCCTGCGGTGCAAAGCCCACAGCCTGCACGTGCAGGGCCGGGTTTTGCACCGGCACGTCGCGCATGCGGGGGGCGGCGATATGGGCAAACACCTGCTCTAGTGTCTGCACGCGGCTTTGTGACCATGCACTCATGTAAGCACCAAAAATTGGTCGGCGGCGCCGTCGCATTGCGGGCAGCGCCAATGGGCGGGCAGCTCGGCAAAGGGCGTGCCGGGGGCGATCTGCCACTGCGCATCGCCCTCGCTGGGGTCATACACCCACCAGCAGATCTTGCATTCCAGGCGGGAATCCGGCGGCAGGCGCGTGCGGTCGCCCAGGTAGCTGCCTTCGAATTGCTGTCCGTTGATGCCGCTCATGGTCAGGCCTTGCGCACCCACTTCAGCACCTCGGCAACGCGCTCCGCGGAGTCGATCAGGTCCTCGGGCGCGGCGCAGGCCACGTCGGGCATGTCGGTCACTTCGACCGAGTTGAGGATGACGGTGTCCATGGAGTTGTAGTACACCACACGCCAGGTGTTGGGCACGCAGCAGTTGGTGATGCGGCAGTTGCCATAACCGCGCGACAAAATCAGCACCCGGCCCGTGCCCAGCCGGTAGTCCAGGTAGGCGATGTCTTCCGGCGTCAGCGGCAGCAGGGTCAGGTTGACCACATGGGCCAGGTCGCCCGCGCGCCAGACGCGGCGCTGGTCTTCCAGCTCCACCAACACGCTGGGTACGTTCATGACCTGTGGGGGGATGGGCAAGGCCTCGGGCACGGCGCTGGCGCCATCCATCAGGGCCGCCTCGCGCAGGGCCTCGGGCACGGCGCCCACTTCGATGTAGTCCACCGGGTAGCCCTCGGGGCTGCTGCCCAGCACGCGCCAGACACCGGCAAATACCGACTCCTGGATCTGCAGTGTGGGTGGACCATCCGCGGCCAACACCTGGGCGCTGACCTCGCCTTCGCCCAGCACCTGGTTGATCAGCGTGACGTCGGCGCTGGTCAGCCCGGCCAGCGAGACGCGAGCGGTATCACGCTGGGGCGCGCCACCGTGCACGACCTGCTGCAGGGCATCCAGCACTTCCTGGAGCACGCGCACCGCGCCTTCGCAGGCTGCTATGTCCTCGGGCTCGGGCAGGATGGGCGGCTGGTACATGGCCATCCCCTGCGGCATGGCGATGCAGTCCAGGGTTTCGTCTTCGACCATGCCACCGGGGCCGAGCGCGGCCACCACGGGAACAGGAAAGGGCCGGATGTCGCGCAGTGGATTCATGGATGTCTCACAGTCGCTGAATAAGGGTTAGGAGGGTGTAAAACGGGGTGAGGGTGGCAGGACCGGATCAGTGGCAGTGGCTGCCAGCAGCGGTGCTGCTGACGACCGGGATGCCAATGGTGGGTGCGCGGCTGGTTGGCGCATCCAGGGCCTCGGACACGCGGGTGAAGTAGTCGCTCCAGTCATGCATGCCCGATACCGTGGTCACATAGTGGCCTGCGCGAAAGAACATCAGCGTTGGCCAGCGCTGCGATCCAAACTTCTTGGCCAGCTCCTCGGCGCATTCGGGCACCGCGACGGCGATGCCAAACGTCCGCCCGACACCGGCGCAGGCCTTCTGCAACTCGGGCAGCACCACGGCCACGTCCAGAGCCTCGGGAAAGCGAACCGGGTCGCCGGCAAACAGCAGAACCTGATCGCCCTGCTGCTGTGCCAACCACGCGTCGAGGTTGTCAAAGTCCACCCACTGGGCCTGGTGTTTGGTCATCAGCTGGGCCAGCAGCGGCGGGGCGGCGATGTCGCATGTGTGCATGAAAAGCTCCAAGGGTTGGGGGTGTGTGAAAAATCGGGCGCCGGTCAATCGTTGCAGCGCGCCCATGTCCATCGCAGACGGCAGGACAAAGCCCGCACGGTCGTCGTCCGGCAGGCTGCCGGTGTCTATCACCGCCTGCAACAGGTCCAGCGTGGCGTTGACCTCCTGCGCCCGCTCGGCGTCTATCACTTCGCGCGCATCGTTCAGGAACACCAGCAGCCATTGGCCGGCCACGCAGTCGCCCACCAGCAGCGTGCTGACCCGCCGCGCCTCACCCCGACCGGCGACATGGGCAAAGCCCGGCTCCACCGCCAGCACCTGCATGGGAATGCCTATGCACATGTCAGGCTACCTTGGGGATGAAACGCTCGTCTCCGATGCGGCAGGCTTGCTCCACGCTGGGGCGCTCGGCTTCGTAGCGCTCCAGGGTCAGCATGGCGCCGGTCAGCGTGGCGTCTTCGGGCAGGGGCGTGGGGCGCTGCTGGGGCTGTGCGCCCCATGCACGCAGGCGCTCCAGGCCCAGGGCCAGCGCCTGGGGCAGGGTCTGCTTCACGATGTCGCGCAGGCTGCCGCCAAAGTCTTCCAGCTCTTCGGGCTGGCAGCCAATCAGCAGCACCTGCGACGGGTAGTGGCCGGTGAACTGGGCCAGGCACAGCACTTCCTGAAAACCGGTCTGGTGCAGGCTCATCTTCTTGGCGCCCATGAAGCGTGGTACCTCGTCGTTTTCAATGAGCTTGAGCGTGCCGGGCGCCAGGCCGTAGTCGATGGCATCAAAGATCAGCAGCTTGGTGGCCGATTGCACGTTCTCGATCAGGTACAGGCCCTGGGTGCCGCCGTCGATCAGGTCCACATGGGGCGCAAAGGTCCATTCGCGTTGCAGGGTCTCGACGCAGCGCACGCCAAAGCCTTCGTCGGCCCACAGCACGTTGCCAATGCCCAGCACCACAATGTGCTCGTCGGGCGGGGTGTAACCCGGGGGGTTACAGGCGGTTTCAGAAGTGCAAGTGCTCATGGGGGTGTTGCGCAAGCTGCGTCTGGGTTAGAGAGGAAGGGAGCGCTGGCGCAGTGCGCGCCAGGCGTGAAAGCTGTCCCAGTTGGCCTGCAAGGCGAGCCAGAAGTCAGCCCGCACGCCAAAGGCCACGGCGCAGCGGATGGCGGTGTCGGCAGACATGGCGCGCTGGCCCTGGGTCAGTTCGTTGACACGGCGGCGCGACACGCCCAGCAGCTGGGCCGCGCGCGTTTGCGACAGCGCCATGGGCCGCAGATAGTGCCGATCCAGGAACCGGCCCGGATGGGTCGGATGCCGGATCGGAACCCCAGCGGGCACGGTGACGGTGTCGCGGGCCATTTGCTTTCAGTCTTTAAAGGTGCGGAAGCCCGAGATCATGGTGCTGACGATGCTCTGGCGGCCCATGATGTCTTCGCGGATGGCGGCGTAGATGTGGGCCAGGGCAAAGATCACGATGAGCCACATGCCCATGTGGTGCCAGGTGTGCACGTCCTGCGACTGGCCCATCAGCGGAATCACCCAGCCAAACAGGGTGTTGGCCCATGAGCCCGCCTGGGTACCCTCGCCATACATGGCGAATCCGGTAAAGACCATGAACACGGCCGTGAACAGGAACACAAAAAACATCGCAAAGCGGGCCATCGGGTTGTGGCCGATGTAGGGGCCGGGGCGCGGCCCCATGAAGGCGTACCACTTGAACATGGACAGCATTTCGCGCCAGTAGTCACGCTGCGTCAGCGGCACCGAATACAGCTCGCGCGCATGGTGGTTGCCCACCAGGGCCCAGTACGAGCGACCCAGCAGCCCGATGGTCATGATGTAGGCGGCCGAGAAATGGGCGAAGCGGATATAGCCCATCAGGAAATGGTCGCTGGCCTCGCCAGGCATGGTGGGCAGCGGCGAGCCAATGAAGTAGCCGGTGATGCACAGCACGGTGATGGCCAGTGCGTTGACCCAGTGCCAGACGCGCACCGGTGCCTCGTAGACGTACACCGATTGGATCGACTGGCTGTGCGCCATCTCCTGTTCTTCGGACGGCAGTGCGGCGTGGAGTTCTTCCACCGCGGTGTGGGCGCTGGTGTTCATGGTGTCTCCTTGAGGTAGGGCGTGGTACCGCGTGGCTTCAAATCTGGCTGAACAGGTAGAGGCCACCAGCGCTGCACAGCGTGCCCAGACCTGCCATGGCCCAGGTGGCTTTGCGTGCCAGGAACTGACGGATACCCAGGCCGGCCACCACGCCGCCACAGTGCAGTGCCGCCGTGGTGGCGACAAAGCCCAGTGCGTAGCTTGCGAAGCCGCTCGCGGGTGCTTCGGCACCATGGGCCAGGCCGTGCAGCGCAGCGGCGACTGCGACCAGCCCCAAGCCCAGGGACGTGGGCAACCGCCGGCTGGAAAACACCAGCATGGCGCCGAACAACACGACGCTGAGCGCAACCAATTGCTCCAGAAAGGGCACGCTGACCCCCATGGAACCGAGCGCTGCACTGGCTACCAAGGCCAGCAGGAAGGTGGCTGGCCCGCGCCAGGTTTGCTGGGCTGGCAGCGCGCGCACCGACCACACGCCAACGGCGACCATGGCCAACAGGTGATCCAGGCCGAACGGGTGGCTCAACCCCTCCAGCAGGCTGCTGGTGCCGTGACCCGTATGGGCCTGGGCAGCAGTGGTGGCCAACGCCAGGGCGGCAACACCCGTCGCGCGCAGGGAAGTGGGGGACAACAATTTCATGAAATTCTCCTCAATCGGTTAAACCGGGGACTGGGCCTAGCGGACCTTGACGTTGGCCATTTCCTGTCCGTCCGGGCTCATGACGTGGGTCGAGCAGGCCAGGCAGGGGTCGAAGGAATGCAGGGTGCGCAGGATTTCCAGCGGCTGCTCGGGGTTGACCATGGGTGTGCCCATCAGGGATGCTTCAAAGGCTCCGATCTGGCCCTTGGCATCGCGCGGGCTGCCGTTCCAGGTGGTGGGCACCACGCACTGGTAGTTCTCGATCTTGCCGTCCTTGATCTTGATCCAGTGCGCCAGTGCGCCGCGCGGTGCCGCCGCCGTGCCCACGCCCTTGGCTTCCTTGGGCCAGGAGGCGGGGTCCCACTTCTCGACGTTGGCGGTGGCGGTGTCGCCGGCCTTGATGTTGGCGATCAGCTCGGCGTAGTCCTCCACCATCATCTCGGCGCAGTACTGGCCTTCCAGGCAGCGCGCCAGGGTGCGGCCAATGGTGCTGGGCAGCAGTTGCTTCAGCGTGTATTGCGTTTCGGGCAGGCCCAGGGCCTTGGGCACGCCGCTGTTGACCATCATGGCCGAGAACTCCAGTTGTTCCTTGGGCCGCTGGGCGTATTTGTTGCCTTTCAACGCGTGGGCATAGGCCAGGATGTAGCGCGACAGCGGGCCTACCTCGACCGCGTGTCCGCGCCAGCGCGGGGCCTTGATCCATGAATATTTGGCGCTCTCGTCGAGCTGCTCGATATTCGTCTTGGTGCCCTTGGTGCCCTTGCCCAGCGCGAAGTTGGGTTCGGTGACGCCGTCCCAGGGGTGCAGGCCCTTGGTGTCGTCGGCGTATTTGTACCAGCTGTGGGTCACGAATTCCTGGATCTGCTCCGGGTCGCGCGGGTCCACGGCGTGGATCTCGTCCCACTTGCCGTTCAGGATGGCGCCGCCGGGCAGCTGGTCGGTTGTCTTGTCGTAGCTGACCTTGGCGTATTCGCCGTAGTCCATCACATTGGTGGCCGACAAACCGCCGCCGTGCAGCCAGCCGGCGTGTTTGTACAGGGTGCCGATAGCGAGCACGTCGGGCAGGTAGACGTTTTTCACAAACTCGTTCATCTCGTCGATGCGCGACTTGATGAAGTTGAGGCGCTCCATGTTGATGGGCGCGCCGGAGGCACCGTTGCCGTCGATGTTGATCGCGCAGGGCATGCCGCCCACCAGGAAGTTCGGGTGCGGGTTCTTACCACCGATGATGGTGTGGATCTTGACCCAGTCCTTCTGCAAATCGAGCGCTTCCAGGTAATGCGCCACGGCCATCAGGTTGGCTTCGGGCGGCAGCACATAGGCCTTGGAGCCCCAGTAGCCGTTGGTGAAGGGGCCGAGCTGACCGCTCTCGACGAATTTCTTGATGCGGTTCTGAAGGTCCCGGAAATAGCCCGGTGACGACAGTGGGTGGCTGGGCGACACCAGCTGTTGCAGCTCCGAGGTCTTCTTGGGGTCGGCCTTGAGCGCATTGACCACGTCCACCCAGTCAAAGGCATGCAGGTGGTAGAAGTGCACCACGTGGTCATGAACCTGCAGGGTCTTGTCGAACAGGCCGCGCAGCAGGTGGGCGTTCTTGGGGATCTTGATGCCCAGCGCGTCTTCCACCGCCCGCACCGAGGTCATGGCGTGGGTGCCGGTGCAGACGCCGCAGATGCGCTCCACAAAGGCCCAGGCATCGCGCGGGTCGCGGCCCTTGAGAATGACCTCCAGCCCGCGCCACATGGTGCCGGTGGAGACGGCGTTGGTGATGACGTTGTTCTTGTCGAGGTTGACCTCGCAGCGCATGTGGCCCTCGATGCGGGTCACCGGGTCGACGACGATGCGCCGTCCCGTGTCGTCGAGCTTGAAGCCTTGTGTTTCGTAAGCACCCATGATGTGTTTCCTTGTGGTCTGGTTCAGGCTTCGGTGGTCTTGTTGTCTTTGCTGGCCGCGCGGCTGATGGCCGAGGCGGCGGCGTGGGCCACGACGGCGGCACCCACCACCGCGGCGGCGGTGCCACCCACCTTGTCGGCATTGGCCTCCACGCCAAACTGCGGGATGTTGGTCAGGCGGTCGTAGAAAGAGCCCTTGTCCCAGAAGCCGTCTTCCGAGCAGCCGATGCAGCCGTGGCCGGCCTTGATGGGGAAGCTGGTGCCCTCGTTCCACATGATGGTGGAACAGGCGTTGTAGGTGGTCGGGCCCTTGCAGCCGACCTTGTACAGGCAGTAGCCCTTGCGCGCCGATTCGTCATCGAAGGCCTCGACAAACTGGCCGGCATCGAAGTGCGGGCGGCGGTAGCACTTGTCGTGGATGCGCTGGCTGTAGAACATCTTGGGCCGGCCCTGGCGGTCCAGCTCGGGGATCTTGTCGAACGTCAGCATGTAGGTGATGACCCCGGTCATGACCTCGGCAATCGGCGGGCAGCCCGGCACCTTGATGATGGGCTTGTCGGTGATGACCTTGTGGATGGGCACGGCGCCGCTCGGATTCGGCTTGGCGGCCTGCACGCAACCCCAGGATGCGCACGAGCCCCAGGCGATCACGGCCTTGGCGTCCTTGGCGACGTGCTTGAGTTTTTCAATAAAGGGCTTGCCGGACTGGATGCAGAACATGCCGTCTTCGTTCAGCGGCGGGTTGCCTTCCACGGCCAGGATGTACTGGCCCTTGTACTTGGTCATGATTTGTTCGAGGATGGCCTCGGCCTGGTGGCCAGCGGCGGCCATCAAGGTGTCGTCATAGTCCAGCGAGATCATGGACAGCACCACGTCCTTGGCCAGCGGGTGTGCCGAGCGGATGAAACTCTCGGAACAGCAGGTGCATTCCAGCCCGTGCAGCCACAGCACCGGGGTGCGCGGCTTGGTCTCCATGGCGTGCGCAATCTGCGGCACGAATGACGGCGCCAGGCCCAGCGAGGTGGCGGTCAGCGAGCAGTACTTCATCATGCTGCGCCGTGTGATGCCCTGGCGGCGCATGACCTCATAAAACGTTTCCACAGTGTGTCTCCTCGTTGGTTTTTTGGAGGGCGACCACCGTCAACGCATGGGCCCACTCGACCAGGGATTCACAAGTTCTGTGCCACAAGAGGGGTCACTGGCGTAAACCCCTAGGCGGCAGGGGCAGCACGCGTGCCTGCACTCTGGGCGGCGTGGGTTTGCGCGGGGTGCCCGTTGGGGCTTTTGCAGCAGACCGTTGGGGCGGGTGGTTACTGTGTTTGCAGATTGGTTGGTCCGCTGCCAACTTGGATGGCAGGCGTGACGGGTCATCCTCACCCAGCGCGGCAGCCTACCTGCTGATGAACGCGCGCGTGGGTTTTTGAATTTCCTGTCCGTTAAACTGCTTTTTCAACCACCACCACCCGGGGTCCAGACCATGATCATCGTGACAGGCAGTGCGATTGCGCGCGAAGGCGCCGACGCGCAGATGCAGGCAGTTTCCCTTGAACACGTGCTGCGGTCGCGCACCGAGCCCGGTTGCATTTCCCACGAAGTGAGCCGCGACGTGGAACAGCCGAACCGCTTTGTCTTTGTGGAGCGCTGGGCCGACATGGCCGCGCTGCAAATGCACTTTCGTGTCGAGGCATCGCGGCAGTTTGCAAAGTCACTGGCCCAGCTTTCCGATGGAAAGTTGGAGATGACGGTCTATCAGGCAGACGCTACAAATTGACGTAGCGATCCTCAAGGGCACCGCACGCTGTTGCCTGCGGCCAGTTGGCAGAACTTGCCGTCTTCACGCACCAACCCGGAGCCCTGTTGCTTGAAATAGCGCTGGCCCGCGTCGTCCGAGCACTGGTTGCCATTGCAGGTGGTGATCCGCGGCGGCCCCATGGTCCGCACCCTTGGGCGCAGTACCACGACAGGCGGCTCGAGCTGCACGTCCGCCCCATGGCAAATCGCGATCTGCCGCGCCCGTTCCGTGGGATTGGCACCCGTGCGCTCTACGCTGCGCACGCATTCGCGCAGAGTCGCATTCGCCATGCCGCTCTGACGCTGGCTGGCACCCGCCGTGCGGCACGCGGCGAACAGTTCGGCCTTGACGTCTTCCGTGACGGATTGGCGATCCACATCGCGCGTGCAGTTGGCGTAGGCGACCTCGTCACCCTTGGCCGCCTGCGCCTCCTTCTCGGCTGCCGCGGCGGCCTGGGCTTGCGTCCGTTGGCGGCTGCTTGCCTCAGCCGCGGCGTGCTCGCGCTGTGTGGTTTCTACGTGTGTGGCTGCGGCTTTGTCCTTTTGCGCCTGCTCCCGCAGCGCAGAGCCGTCCAGCGTATTGCCAGTGGTGTCCACAGGCTTTACGGACTGCGTGCTGTCCGGGCACGCGACATTGCTGTAAGTGACCTTGCCGTCGGGGGCGGTGCATTTGATGGTTTGGCCTTGGGCGGTGGAGCACACGAGGGCGACGAGCGACGCGATGACAAGCAAGGAGAGTTTCATAGGTTCGCTGCGTTAGAGAGAAACCACGGCATCCCGTAGCAGGCTCAAAGCCAGGGCTTCGGCCACTTTGATGCCATCCACTGCGGCGGACAAAATGCCGCCGGCGTAGCTGGCGCCTTCACCGGCCGGGTACAGACCGGTCACATTGGTGCTCTGCAAATTGTCGCCGCGTGGAATCTTCAGCGGTGACGAGGTGCGCGTCTCGACCCCGGTCAGCACGGCGTCGGGCATGTCGAAGCCCTTGATCTTTTTGCCGAAGACCGGCAGCGCTTCGCGGATTGCTTCTATCGCGTAGTCTGGCAAGCTGGGTGCCAGATCGCCGAGCTTGACGCCGGGCTTGTAGGACGGTTGCACGCTGCCCAAGGCAGTGGAGGGTGTTGCCGAAATGAAATCGCCCACCAACTGCCCTGGAGCCTCGTAGCTGCTGCCGCCCAGCGCATAGGCCCGCGACTCTAGCGTGCGCTGCAGCGCAATGCCGGCCAGCGGATGCGTGGCGGCCGCGCTGCCAGCCGGGTGGGCGGCAGCCAGCGCGGCGGCCTCCTGCGCGTAGCGTGGCCCGTCCACCGGGCCAAAGGCCTGCACGAAGCTGGCCTCGTCGCGGGGAAAGTCCTGCGGGTCAATGCCGACCACGATGCCGGCATTGGCGTTGCGCTCGTTGCGCGAATACTGGCTCATGCCATTGGTTACCACCCGACCGGGTTCCGACGTGGCGGCCACCACCGTGCCGCCGGGGCACATGCAAAAGCTGTACACGGAGCGTCCATTGGCCGCGTGGTGCACCAGCTTGTAGTCGGCGGCACCCAGCATGGGGTGGCCGGCGTGACGGCCCCAGCGCGCGGCGTCGATGACGCCTTGCGGGTGCTCGATGCGAAAGCCCACCGAAAACGGCTTGGCCTGCATGGCCACGCCGCGCTGGTACAGCATGGCAAAGGTGTCGCGGGCACTGTGGCCCAGCGCCATCACCACGTGGCTGGCGGGCAGCTCGCTGACGCTGCCGTCATGGGCATTCTGTACCGCTAGCCCTCGTAAACATTGCGTACCATGCTCCGTTTTCAATAGCACATTGATGACCCGCTGCTCAAAGCGCACTTCGCCGCCCAGTTTGACGATCTGTTCACGGATGCTCTCCACCACCTTGACCAGCTTGAAGGTGCCGATGTGGGGGTGCGCCTCGTACAGGATCTCGGGCGGTGCGCCAGCTTTGACAAATTCGTCCATCACCTTGCGGCCCAGAAAGCGCGGGTCCTTGATCTGGCTGTAGAGCTTGCCGTCGGAAAACGTGCCAGCACCGCCCTCGCCAAACTGCACGTTGCTCTCAGGTTTGAGCGTGTTCTTGCGCCACAGGCCCCAGGTGTCCTGCGTGCGCTGGCGCACCGTGGTGCCACGCTCCAGCACGATGGGGCGGAAGCCCATTTGCGCCAGCACCAGCGCGGCAAACATGCCGCAGGGGCCAAAGCCAACCACGACCGGGCGCAGCGGCAGATCGGCGGGCGCCTGGCCGACCGGGTGGTAGGCCATGTCGGGCGTGGGGCCGATGTGGGGGTGCTTCTCAAAGCGCTGTAGCAGCGCGGCTTCCCGGTCCGGTTGGGTCAAGGCCAGGTCCACGATATAGACCACCAGCAGCTCGGCCTTGCGGGCGTCGAAGCTGCGTTTGAAAACCTGCAGCGTCGCGATGTCGGTGGCGGAGACGCCCAGTGCCTGCGCGGCCAGGGCTTTCAATGCGTCAATCGGGTGCGGTGCGGGCGCGCGGTCGGCGTCGGTCTCGGTGGGTGCGTCAGAGGCGCGGCGCGCCTCCACGGGGACGGCGGAGAGCGGGAGTTTGAGTTCGGTGATGCGGATCATGGTCGGTCGGGCTCGTGGTTATCAAGCAGGCCGCCAATGATACGACTCCGGGTTGGTCCGCCGGGTTATCGACAAGCCTTAGGCCGGCAGGAAACCTTCAATCGACAAATAGCGCTCGCCCGTGTCGTAGTTGAAACCCAGCACCGTTGCACCGGCCGGCAGGTCCGGCAGTTTCTGCGCAATGGCGGCCAGGGTGGCACCGCTGGAGATACCCACCAGAATGCCTTCTTCGGCGGCGCAACGGCGGGCGTATTCGCGGGCCGGCTCTGCATCGACCTGGATCACGCCGTCGAGCAGCTCGGTCTTCAGGTTGGTCGGGATGAAGCCCGCGCCTATGCCCTGGATGGGGTGGGGCGCGGGCGCGCCGCCCGAGATCACGGGCGAGGCCGTGGGCTCCACCGCATAGACCTTGAGCTGGGGCCAATGCGACTTGAGCACCTTGGCGCAGCCGCTGATGTGGCCGCCGGTGCCCACGCCGGTGATCAGCGCATCGATGCCGCCGGGGAAGTCGGCCAGGATTTCCTGTGCCGTGGTGAGCATGTGCACGTCGATGTTGGCGGGGTTTTCAAACTGCTGGGGAATCCAGGCGCCGGGTGTGGCGGCGGCCAACTCCTGGGCACGGGCAATGGCGCCCTTCATGCCCTTCTCGCGTGGGGTCAGATCGAAGCTGGCACCGTAGGCCAGCATCAGGCGGCGGCGCTCCACCGACATGCTGTCGGGCATGACCAAAATCAATTTGTAGCCCTTGACGGCGGCCACCATGGCCAGGCCGACGCCGGTGTTGCCCGAGGTGGGCTCGATGATGGTGGCGCCGGGTTGCAGTGCGCCACTTTTTTCTGCGGCTTCCACCATGGCCAGCGCAATGCGGTCCTTGATGGAGCCGCCGGGGTTGCTGCGTTCGGACTTGATCCAGACGTGGTGCGTGGTGCCAAACAGGCGGTTGATGCGCACGTGCGGGGTGTTGCCAATGGTCTGCAGGATGCTGTCGGCTTTCATGGTGGACTCCGGTAGGTAGTGACTTGAAATGGGAGACGCAAAAACGCACATTGTGAACGAGATGATCTGCCGTGCGGTTATATGCATACAAGCTGCGGCGATAATGGCCGCGTGAAGCCCGCCAGACCACCGCTGGTGCAATCTGGGAAACCAGGCACTGGAGGAACGTCCGGACTGCATAGGGCAGCGTAGCAGCTAACGGCTGTCCACTGAAGGCATTGCACGCAAGTGTGGTGCCCCAAGGTGAGGATTAGAGCAACAGAGACGAGCCGATTCAGTTCGGGTGAAACGGGCAATCTCTACGCGCAGCAATACCAAGTAGGCCAACGTTGACGGGGCCCCCGGAGTTGGCGGGTAGGTAGCATCGAGCCGCTGGGTGACCAGCGGCCCAGAGTAATGGTGGTCACACGAGGGGAAACTTTCGTGCACAGAATCCGGCTTATCGGTGGGCTTCACACTTTTTTTGATGTATGGTTGCACTATGTTCCCTGTGAAATGAGGAGGCAGCATGCGACCCATACTGGACTTGTTGAAGAAACGTGGCCCCGCCAACTGGAGCCTGAGCCCTCAGGACAGCGTGTTTGACGCCTTGCAGACCCTGGCCAACCACAATGTGGGCGCGTTGATGGTGCTGGACAACGGCAAGCTGGTAGGGGTGTTTTCCGAGCGCGATTACACCCGCAAGATCGCGCTGGCCGGCAAGTCTTCCAAGGACACCCGGGTCAGGGACATCATGTCCGCCAACGTCATTTCCGTTTCCCCCCAGGTCCGCACCCGCGATTGTCTGGCGTTGATGAGCCAGAAGAGCATTCGCCACTTGCCAGTGGTCGACGGCGACACGGTACTGGGCATGATCTCGATCCGCGACATCATGAATGACATCATTGCCGATCACGAGCTGACCATCAGCCAGCTGGAACACTACATTTCCAGCTGAGCGGGAGGTAAAGGCCAGAGCCTGCGGCTTCCCGTTCGCGCCTGGTCGGCCGTCGTGTCCTGTTGGCAGGGGGAGGGGGCTACTCAATGGATTCCACCGGTGCGCTGAGCCTGGCACTGCAGGCGGAGCAGCTGCGCCTGCACAGGGTGATCTTGCCCTCTTCGGTGAGCGCAAGTGCCCTGGCTGGCGTTGTGATCGGCAGTCTTCTGTGGGGCTCGGCTGACCGCACCATGCTGCTGGTGTGGCTGGCCTGTCTGGTGGGTGTGCTTGGTTTGCGGCTGGGTGTCGGGATGGCGCATGCGCGCGCGCCACAGGCGGATCTGCACCGCGCCGTATGGCGGCGCCGCTACCGGTTGTGTTTCCTGCTGCATGGGCTGGCATGGGCCCTGGCCGGTATGGTGCTGTTGCCATCGGGTGGCGGTGCACAGCTGGACTTGCTGACCTTTGTTCTGGTGGCCATCGCCGCCGGATCGCTGATTGCGTCGGCCTTTGATCTGCTGGCGGCAGCGGTGTTTGCCGTGCCCGCCCTGACCCCGTTGGCGATTCACCACTTCGGGCACTTCATGCAGGGAAGTGTGGGGCTGGGGTTTGTCATGTTCGTATTCCTGTTGAGCACCATCATGAGTGCCCTGCGGGTCAACCGGATGGTGCGGGAGCAGGTGAGGCAGGGTCTGCGGCAGGTGCAGCAGGCGCATGCGCTGCGGGACAGCGAAGCCGAGCAGCGGGCCCTGCTGGAGGCCTTTCCGGGTCATATCGCGGCCTTTGACCATGGCTTCCGGTTCACTTACGTCAATGCAGCGCTGGCCAGTGCGCTGGAGCAGACGCCGCAGGAAATCCTGGGGCGCTCCATCCGCGTCGTATTTGGCGAAGAGCGTTTCCATCGCAACGAGTGGGCCCTGGAGGAGGCCAAGGCCGGACGACGTGCCGTGTGCGAAGGCGGCTTTGCGGCAACGGCGACCCGAGCATGCGTGGACCTGGAGGTGACCTATGTCCCGGGTCCGGTGGCCGGTGATGGCAGGAGACGCTACTACGCCTTTGGCCAGGACATCACCCAGCGCAAGCGCGCCGAGGAGCAGCTTCGCATTGCCGCGGTGTCGTTCGAAGCACAGGAAGGCATTATGGTGACCGATGCCAACAACGTGGTCCTGCGGGTCAACAAGGCATTTACCGAAAGTAGCGGTTACACCAGTGAAGAACTGGTGGGCCAGTCCCCCAAGATCCTGCGCTCGGGCCGACATGGGCCCGAGTTCTATGCCGCGATGTGGGAGTCCATTCACCGTACCGGCAGCTGGCAGGGCGAAGTCTGGGACCGGCGCAAGAATGGCGAGGTCGTTCCCAAGTGGCTCAACGTGTCGGCGGTGAGAAACGAGGAAGGGGTTGTGACCAACTACGTCGGAACCGATTTCGACATCACCGAACGCAAACAGGCCGAGCAGCGCATCGAAGAGCTGGCCTACTTCGATCGGGTGACCCATTTGCCCAACCGCAGCCTGCTCATGGATCGCCTGAAACAGGCCATGACGGCCAGCCAGCGCAGTGGCAGCTTCGGCGCGGCGCTGTGGATCAACCTGGACCATTTCAAGCGCGTCAACGACACCATGGGGCAGGAATCCGGCGACCTGCTGTTGCAGATCGTGGCGCAGCGCCTGACCTTGTGCGTGCGCGCTGGCGACACGGTTGCGCGCCTGGGTGGCGATGAGTTCGTGGTGCTGCTGCCGGGCCTGAGCGGCGTTTCGGGGGAAGCTGCCAGCCAGGTGGAGGACATCGGCAACAAGATACTGGCCCTGCTGAACCAGGCCTATCAGCTGGACGGCGCAGACCACCACATCACCGCCAGCATGGGCGCCAGCCTGTTTGGCGGCAACAGCGATACGGCGGATGAACTGCTCAAGCAGGCCAACCTGGCCATGCAAAGGGCGAAGGACACGGGGCGCAATACCCTGCGTTTTTTTGATCCGGCCATGCAGGCGGTGATCCTCCAGCAGGCGGAACTGGAGGCGGGCTTGCGCCTTGCCGTGCAAAACAACGAGCTGGTCTTGCACTACCAGGCACAAATGACCGGCGACAGGGAAATGGCGGGCGCGGAAGCCCTGGTGCGCTGGCTGCATCCGGTGCGCGGCATGGTGTCGCCCGGGGAGTTCATCCCGGTGGCCGAGGAGTCCGGCCTGATCCTGCCGCTGGGCCAGTGGGTGCTGGAAACCGCATGCTCGCAGTTGGCGCAATGGGCAGGCAAGCCCGCCCTGGCGGACCTGGTTCTGGCGGTGAATGTCAGCGCGCTGCAACTGCAACAACATGACTTTGTGGACACCGTGATCGACGTGTTGCAGCACACCGGCGCCAATCCCCGTCGGCTCAAGCTCGAACTGACGGAAAGCCTGCTGGTCGCGAACATTGATGAAACCATTGCCAAAATGAGCGCCCTGAAGGCCATTGGTGTCAGCTTTTCGCTCGACGATTTTGGAACCGGTTACTCGTCGCTCGCCTACCTGAGCCGCCTGCCGCTGGACCAGCTCAAGATTGACCGCTCCTTTGTCATGCATATCGAGTCGCGTGACGACGCCGTGGCCATTTGCGCGGCCACCATCAGCCTGGCCCACAGCCTGAAGCTCAAGGTGGTCGCCGAGGGCGTGGAAACCGAGGCCCAGCGCTACTTCCTCAGCACGGTGCACCGCTGCGACCTGATCCAGGGGTATCTGTTCAGCCGGCCCCTGCCGCTGGCCGAATTTGAGTCGCTGGCGCAGCGCTGAACCTGGCTGCACACGGCTCGGGCGTCAGAAGCGCTCGTGCGGTCCCAGGTAGCGCCATTGCCCCACCGGCAAATCGCTGAGCGCCACACGGCCCAGGCGGATGCGGCGCATGTCCAGAATCTCCAGCTTGGCTCGTTCGCACAGGTAGGCAATCAGGCCGCGGTGTGCGCCCTTGATGGCAAAGCGCAGCTTGCTGCGTTCCGGCGTGCTGCTGTTGATGCTGACCTTGGCCTGGGGCAGGCTCTCGTCGGCGTCCAGCGTGCGGTTGAGCAGGTGCAGGGCCTGCGCCGATACCTCGCCGGCCACATCCACAATCACCTCGTGTTCCATGGACCCCATCTCTTCGCTGAGCTTGCGCGCAATGCGCCAGTCCTGCGTGAAGACGATCAGGCCGCTGGCCGCGTTCTCCAGCGGCACGGCAGCCGTCAGCGCCTTGAAGTGGCGGGCCAGGTGGCGGATGCCCGACGGGTCCCTGGCCATATGGTTGGCCGCCACCAGCAGCGTGCGCGCATCGTCAAAGTGGGCACGGCGCTCGGCGCGGTTGAGCTTGGCCAGCGACTCCTCGGTGCCGTCCACCCAGTCGGCCGGTTTGTGCAGCAGCAGCGTGATGCTGGCCAGTTCCAGCAGACTGGCGTTGGGGTCGATGGTGATGGTCTGGTTCAGCACGCGGGCCTGCGGCTCCTCGACCACCTTGCCGTCGACCCGCACCCAGCCGCCTTCGATGTACTGCTCGGCCTCGCTGCGCGAACACGGCACCATGGCTGCCACGCGCTTGGCCAGGCGGTCGCCCGTCTCTGCTAGCTGCGGTGGCTGCTGTTCAACAGCCTGCAGCGCAGCGGATGGCTTGGTGCGCAGCGCCGTAACGGGGCGCTGGCGCGGCTTGGCGTTGGGGCGTTTGGCAGGGGCCGGCGTGGCGGCTGCAACGGGCCGCACCGCTGGCTGCGCCGCAGGCACGGCCCTGGGGGGCCTGGGAGCCAGGCGCAGGGTGCCGGGCTTCGTCGTCGTGGGTTTGGTCATGGCGCAGGTGCCTTGGTGTGTTGGTCCGGGAGGTGGCCCAGGTGTTCCAGATGGGCCAGCAGCGAGCGCTTGGCCACCGGCCAGACGCGTGGCGCCACATCGTCATAGGCCAGCGGCAGCCAGTCGTCCACCGTGCCCTGCGGGTGGGCTTTGATGACGGCGGCTATCTTGGCCTCGCGCTTGAGCCGGTGGGCTTTCAGGTGGCTGATGGCGCCACAGGCCGCAGCCTGTGAGCCGCCCAGCACATGGCCGTGGGCCGGCAGGATGAACTGCACGTCGTGCGCCTGGCATGCGGCCAGCAGCGTGTCCAGCGACTGCAGGTAGTCGCCCATATGGCCGTCGGGCGGGTCGATGACCGTGGTGCTGCCGTTGAGGATGTGGTCACCCGAAAACAGCAGGCCGTCTTCGACCAGCAGCAGGCACACATGGTTGGCCGCGTGGCCCGGAGTGTGGATCACCTGCAGCGTGTGGCTTGAAGCCAAACTGGCATCTGGCCCCCGTGGAATCAGCGTGAGGTGCTCATTATTTTGTAGCAATCGATCCGGGGTGAATGCACTCGCCGCACGTGCCGTCGGTGCCGAGGGCAGGCCCAGGATGGGAGGGTGGCCGTCGCACATCGCCTTCAGCGGCGCGGCACCGGGCGAATGGTCCGGGTGTGAATGGGTGCAGACGATCATCCGGATGTTGCCGCCGCTGCCGTCCGGGTGCAGGGCGGCGCGCCACAGGCGCTGGATGTGGTCGGCGTCGGCCGGGCCTGGGTCGATGGCAATGAAGCCGGTGCCGGCGTCACCCACCAGGTAGCTGTTGGTGCCCGGGCCGGTCATGAAGCCGGGGTTGGGCGCGGTCAGGCGCACCACATTGCGCAGCAGGCGTACCGGCTGCGTGGACTGCCAGTCCAGCGGGTGCTGGGGCTCGTGGCCGGTGGGGCAGACCAGCGCCAGCTCGCCAAACGCCATGTCGTGCTGCAGCACGTGGGTGGCAATGCCGCCGAGCAGGCCGGTGCGTTGGGCCGGCGTTGGGGAGGTCTGGACGTCGGCGTGGGAAGGGTGGGAATGCAGTCGTTGATTGGGTCGTACCATGCGGGCATTTTGCAACACGGGTCAAAGTCGCGCCACCATGGGCTGATAATCCACGCCATGCGCATTCCGTTCACCAAAATGCAAGGGGCTGGCAACGACTTTGTCGTGCTTGACGAGACCCGCGGCCGCCTGGGCCTGACCGCGGCCCACTACCGTTTCCTGGGCGACCGCCACTTCGGCGTGGGCGCCGACCAGATTCTGACCGTGCGGCCCTCGCCCGGACCCGGCATTGACTTCGAATACGTGATCCACAATGCCGACGGCGCCGAGGTCGAGCAGTGCGGCAACGGCGCGCGCTGCTTTGCCCGCTTTGTGCATGACCGGGGGCTGACGGACAAGGACGTGATCCGCGTGCAGACCCAAAAGGGGGTCATTGAGCCGCGCCTGACCGGCGATGGGCGCGTCACTGTCAACATGGGCGCACCGGTGTTTGACCTGGCGCAGATCCCGTTTGATGCCGCCGGTTTGGCCTTCCAGCCCCAAGGCAATTGGGGAAATTGGCCGCTAGCCCTCGTGGAATCTATGCAGGCCGCTCCTGTTTTGGTAGCGCCGGTTTCCATGGGCAACCCCCATGCCGTATTGCTGGTGGACAACGTGGACACCGCACCGGTGGCCATGATCGGGCCCCAGGTACAGGCCAGCCCGCGTTTTCCCCGGGGCGTCAATGTCGGCTTCCTGCAGGTGCAGGACCGTGGCCACATCCGCCTGCGGGTGTTCGAGCGCGGTGTGGGCGAGACGCTGGCCTGCGGTACTGGCGCTTGCGCAGCCGTGGTCGCGGGCATTCGCCTGGGCCTGCTGGACGCCGACGTGCAGGTGCAAACCCGTGGGGGGCTGCTCGGCATCGCCTGGGCCGGCGATACTGCGCCGGTGCTGATGACAGGCCCTGCCACCACCGTTTTCCAGGCTGAAATCGAGATCCCAGACAACCTATGAACAACGACGCCATGAACAACCCCATCACCGAAGACGACATTGCGCACTACCTGAGCAATACCCCTGATTTCTTCGTGCGCCACGCCGAGCTGCTGGCCGCCGTGCAATTCACCAGCCCGCACGGCAACCGCGCGGTGGGCCTGCAGGAGCGCCAGGCCGAGATGCTGCGCGAGAAGATCAAGGCGCTGGAGCAGCGCATCATGGAGATGATCCGCAACGGCAGCGAAAACGTCATGCTGTCGGACAAGATCCTGCGCTGGGCGCGCAGCCTGCTGATGACCACCGACCTGCACGCCCTGCCATCCACCATCGAGCAGGACATTCAGAACCAGTTTGCCGTGCCGCAGGTGGGCATGCGCCTGTGGGGCATGGCGCCCGAATACGCCGGCCTGACCGTTGCACAAGAGGTCAGCGAAGATGCCAAGGTGTTTGCGTCATCGCTGATGGAGCCGTTTTGCGGCCTGAACACCGGCTTCGAGGCGGTGGGCTGGCTCGAGGACCCCGCAACGGTCACCTCGCTGGCGCTGATCCCCTTGCGCGGCGGCGCGCCGGGCAGCATGAGCCCGGCCTTTGGCATGCTGGTGTTGGCCTCGCCCGACGCCCACCGTTTCCACAGTGGCATGGGCACCGACTTTCTGGCCCGCCTGGGCGACCTGGCCAGCGCGGCGCTGTCGCGGCTGAAGTAAGACGTGGCCTCCGATGCAGAGCCAAGAGCCGGGATGCCTGGGGGTTCTGCGCAGGTAAAGGAGGAGCCCGCGCAGCGGGCGGGGGACACGGAGCGGGGCCCCCAGGCATCACGGCTACTCCTCGTCGAGCGCTATCTTGAATACGTGCGCGTAGAGAAGCGTCTGGCCTCCCGCACGGTCGAGCTGTATGCGCTGGACCTGCAGAAGCTTAAAGACTACGCCGCCAAAGTCCCGGTCGCACTGACCGACGTGCGCAACGCCCACATCCGCCGCTGGGTGGCGCAGATGCACAGTGGCGGACGCAGCGGGCGCGGCATTGCGCTCATCATGTCGGGCTGGCGCGGCTTCTACGCCTGGCTGGGCCGCCAGGGGCTGGTCGCCAGCAACCCGGTGCAGGACGTGCGCGCCCCCAAGGCTCCCAAACCCCTGCCCAAGGCGCTAGGTGTGGACGAAGCGGTGCAGCTGGCGAACTTCAAAAAAGATAGCAACATACACCCGATCGACGAGGGCTACAGCCAGATTTCGTCCAAGGCTTCGGCGCCACGTTCGGCCGAGGCGGCGTTTCTGGAACTGCGTGACGCGGCCATGGTGGAGCTGCTGTACTCCAGCGGCCTGCGCGTGGGTGAACTGATCGGCCTGGACGCCCAGGCCAGTGCCGAAGGCAACGCGGCGGGCCACGGCTGGATCGATGTGCAGGCCGCCCAGGCCCATGTGTGCGGCAAGGGCCGCAAGTGGCGCGCGGTGCCGGTGGGCCGCATGGCCATCGCGGCGCTGGAGGCCTGGCTGCAGGTGCGGGGTGTGGCCAAGAGTCCGGCCCTGTTCATTGGCCGTAACGGCACGCGGCTCACCGCCCAGTCGGTGTGGGCCCGGCTGCGCAGCCGCAGTTTGCAGGCCGGCTTGAGCACGCCGGTGCACCCGCACATGCTGCGCCACTCGTTTGCCAGCCACCTGCTGCAATCCAGCGGCGACCTGCGCGCCGTGCAGGAACTGCTGGGCCACGCCAATATCAGCACGACCCAGGTCTACACGCGGCTGGACTTCCAGCACCTGGCCAAGGCGTATGACGCGGCCCACCCGCGGGCACATGCCAAGGGGCGGTCAAAAAAAGAGTGAGGCTCGCTGCGTCCTGAGGGCTCAGGTCGCGATGTCCCGTTCGGCGCGGTCTGTCCAGCTAGGGTCGGGGCGCCACTGGGCGGCCCAGCACGGGAAGTCCTGCGCTGGCATGGGGCGCGCAATGCCATAGCCCTGGGCCAGCTCGCAGCCCATGGGGATCAGCGCGGCGCCGTGGGCCACGGTCTCCACGCCCTCGGCAATCACCTTGCGGTGGAAGGCGGCGGCCAGGCCGATCACGGTCTGCACGATGGACAGGTCGTCGCGGTCGGTCAACATGTCGCGCACAAAGCTCTGGTCGATCTTCAGCAGCTCCGCCGGCAGGCGCTTCAGGTAGGTCAGCGATGAGTAGCCGGTGCCAAAATCGTCCAGCGCGAAACGCACGCCCAAGGCCTGGCAGGTGCTCATGACCTGGGACACCCAGGTGATGTCTTCCAGCGCGCTGGTCTCCAGGATTTCCAGTTCCAGCCGGGCCGGGTCGACGCTGGGGTAGCGCGCCAGCAGGTCGGCGAGCCGGCTGGCAAAGTTCTCCTGTTGCAACTGGCGGGCACCAATGTTGACGCTGATGCCCCAGTCCAGGCCCTGGGCTTTCCACTGCGCCATTTGTGCCAGCGCGGTGGCGATCACCCATTCGCCGACGTCCACGCTCAAGGGGTGGTCCTCGATCACCGGCAGGAACAGGCCCGGCGGCAGCAGACCGCGCTCGGGGTGCTGCCAGCGGATCAGGGCCTCGGCCCCCAGCACCTCGCCGGTGGTCATGTTGACCTTGGGCTGGTAGTACAGCACGAATTCGCGCGCCGCCAGCCCCTGGCGGATGTGCTCCAGGCTCTGGCGCTGGGTGGTGACGGCGGCGTCCTGCGCAATGTCGAACAGGTGGTAGCGGTTTTTGCCGGCCTGTTTGGCCAGGTACATGGCCTGGTCGGCGTGGCGCAGCAGGCCATCGACGTCGGCGCTGTCCTGCGGGTACAGCGTGACCCCCATGCTGGCCGAGACCTGCAGCGCCGTGCCCTTGACGGTGACGGCACCGGCGGCCGTCTGCAGCAGCTGGGCAATCAAGCTCTCGTATTCGCCGCTCTGGTCAGGGCCGACCAGAACCGCGACGAACTCGTCTCCGCCGATGCGTGCCAGCGTGTCGCCGCTGCGCAGTACTGCGCCCATGCGCTGGGACAGCTGCATCAGCAGCTCGTCACCAGCATCGTGGCCATGGCGGTCGTTGACCAGCTTGAAGCCATCCAGGTCCAGCGCCACCACGGCCATGCCCAGACCCTGGCGCTGGCAGTGGCCCATGGCCTGCTGCAGCCGGTCCCCCAGCAGTACGCGGTTGGGCAAGCCGGTCAGCGTGTCGTAGTGGGCAATGTGCTCCAGTTGGCTCTCATGTGCCTTGGCCTCGGTCAGGTCGGTAAACAGGCCGATGATGTTCTGGATGCTGCCATCGGCGTCGCGCAGCGCGCTCAAGGTCAGCAGCTCGGGGTGGATTTCACCGTTCTTGCGCCGGTTCCAGACCTCGCCGGTCCAGGAGCCGTTCTCGCGCAGCAATTGGCGGCGCCGTTCGTAAAACTCCTGGTTGTGCCGACCGGACTGAACCAGACGTGCCAGCTCCTGACCCAGGGCATCCTCCCGGCTGTAACCGGTGATGCGGGTAAATGCCTCGTTGACTTCCACGGCGCGGTTGTCGCGGTCAACAATGAAGATGCCTTCCTTGGCATGCGTGAAGACACTGGCCGCCAGGCGCAGGCGCTCTTCGTTGGCACGCAGTGCGGCGGTGCGCTCATGCACCTTGCGCTCCAGCTCCTGGGTCTGGTCAAACAGGGCCAGGTGGGTCTGCACCCGGGCCAGCACGATGGGCGGGCGAAACGGCTTGACGATGTAGTCGGCCGCGCCCAGCGACAGACCAAAGGCCTCGTCGTCCCATTGCTCCAACGAGGTGACGAACAGGATGGGGATGTGGCTGCGCTGCGGGTGGGCCTTGATACTCCGGCAGACATCAAAGCCGCTCATGCCTGGCATGACCACGTCCAGCAGGATCAGGTCGGGCGGCGGGTCGGCCATGACGATCTGCAGAGCCCGCTCGCCGTTGGTGGCGACCTTGACGTGGTAGCGCCCTTCCAGCAGCGCACACAACTGGTCTATGTTTTCCGGCGCGTCGTCCACCACCAGCACCGAGTGCTTGCGGTGGACGCTGGGGGGCAGGTCGCTGTGCGGCATGGCGTGATCTTAATCAGACCGTGGGGATTTGCAGCAGACTGCGTGCCTGCTCCAGTGCGGCCAGCGCGGCTGGATAGTCATAGGCACGCGCTGCCTGTGCGACCTTCCCAAAAGCCTCGGCCGCCGGGTGGCCTTGCAGTGCGGCGCTGATGGGTGCCAGCCGCCGGATGGCCAGGCTGTCGTCGCGCGCCAGCAGTTCGGCCAACTCTCTGATCTGCTGCGGCAGCTCACCGGGTGCAATGGCATCGCCCGGGGTCTGCGTGCTTTCCCGGTTGACGGTGGCGAGCAGGCTGGCAATGGCCCCATTCAGGGCGGGCAACTGACCCGCGAGGCTGTCCAGTAGGGCATGCACCCGGTGCAGCTCGCCATTGCGAATGGACTGTTCCACGGCCTGCGCGTCCAGGGCGAGCCGGTCGGCACCGATGTTGGCGGCCAGGCCCTTGAGGTTGTGGGCGCGGCGGTGCGCCTCGTCCGGCGCGCCGCGGGACAGGGCCTGGCGCATGGCGTCCACGGCGTCGGCCTGGTTTTCGACAAAGCGCTGCAGCAGTTTGTAGTAGCGCGGCAGGCTGTGGTCCAGGCGCTTGAGTGCACCGGCCATGTCCACACCGGGCAGGGTCGCGGGGTCCGGGGGCGTGTCCACCGTCCGGAGCGTGGCGGTCGTGTCAACTGCTGCGGATGCGGGGGCCGTGGTGGGCGTGCTGGCGCTGGACGGTGCCCGCTGTGGTCGCACCCAGCGCACCAGGGCTTCCAGCAGGCGCTCCACGTCTATGGGTTTGGAGATGTGGTCATTCATGCCCACGGCCAGGCATTTCTCGCGGTCGCCCGCCATGGCGTTGGCGGTCATGGCCAGGATGGGCAGGTTGGCAAAGCGCGCATCGGCGCGGATGGTGCGCGTGGCCTCAAAGCCGTCCATGATCGGCATCTGCCAGTCCATCAGCACAGCATCAAAAGTGGTCTTGCGCACGTGGTCCACGGCTTCCTGGCCATTGTTGGCCAGCGTGACCTGCACCCTGGCTTCGCCCAGGATGTCGGCGGCGAGTTCCTGGTTGACCTCGTTGTCCTCCACCAGCAACACGTGAACCCCACGCAGCGCGTCCAGCAGGGCGGCCCGTCGCGCGGGGGCCCGGGGTTGCGCGGCGCCGACGCGCTGGCGGCCCAGCGCGGTCAGGATGGCGTCGAGCACCGTGGACGGGCTGACGGGTTTTTCCAGAATGCCGCTCAGGTGCAGGTCGCGAGCGCAGTCCTGCAAATCATCGCGGTCATAGGCCGTGACCATGATGGTGGCCGGTATTTCGGCAAAGCTCTCCTGGTGGCGTATGCGGCGCAGGGTTTCGATGCCGTCCATGCCCGGCATCTGCCAGTCCATCAGCACCAGATGGAAGGGGCGGGCATCGCGGTGGGCGGCCTCCAGCGCCGCAATGGCGTCGGCACCGCTGGAGACGGCCTGCACCAACAGGTTCAGCGGTTGCAGGATGCTGCACATGATTTCGCGGGCGCTGCTGTTGTCGTCCACCACCAGCACGCGCCGGCCCTGCAGCTTGGCGTCCTGTAGGCGCTCGGCCGGACTGGACTGCGATTGCAGCCCCAGCTGCACGGTGAAGTAGAAGCGGCTGCCCTCGCCCGCCTCACTTTCCAGCCAGATGGTGCCGCCCATCATTTCCACCAGCTTGCGGGCAATCGTCAGGCCCAGGCCGGTGCCGCCGTACTCGCGGGTGGTGGAGGCATCGGCCTGCTGGAAGGCGGTGAACAGTTTGGCGCTTTGCTCGGGCGTGATGCCGATGCCGGAATCCTGCACCTCAAACTGCAGGCGCACGGTCTGCTCCAGGCGCTCCACGCAGGCGACGTGCACGCGGATCTCGCCCTGGGCAGTGAACTTGATGGCATTGCTGACCAGGTTGAGCAGGACCTGGCTCAGGCGCATCTCATCGCCCACCAGGGCGACGGGAACCGAAGGCTCCACATCGAACAGCAGCTCCAGCCCCTTGGACTGGGCCTTGCCCACGGTGAGCGCGGCCAGGTGGGCCATGGCGTGGTCCAGGCTGAAGGGACGCGACTCGAACTGCAGCTTGCCGGCCTCGATCTTGGAGAAGTCCAGCACGTCGTTGATGACACCCAGCAGGCCGTGGGCCGCGGCGCTGGCCTTCTCCAGGTAGTTGCGCTGCTTGGGTGTCAGGTCGGTGCGCAGGGCCAGTCCGGTCATGCCCATGATGGCGTTCATGGGGGTGCGGATTTCGTGGCTCATATTGGCCAGAAACTCGCTCTTGCTGCGGTTGGCCGATTCGGCCACGACCTTGGCGTCCTGCAGGGCGGTCATCGAGTCGCTGAGGCTGTTGCCCATCTCGCGCAGGGCCTGCAGCAGCGTGCCCACCTCGTCGGGGTAGCGCTGCTCCTGGGGCACCTGGTAGTTGCCGGCCGCCACGTTCTTGGCAATGCCTACGGCCTGGCGCAAGGGGCTCAGGATGCTGCGCAGGATCAGCGTGGTCAGGCCCACCGTAATGGCCAGAGAGGCGATCAGGATGACGAGTTGCCAGGTACCAGCAGAGGCCACCTGCTCAAGGGCCTGGCGTTCATTGCTCTTGGCGTTCTGCTGGGCCAGCACCACCACCTGGTCAATGGCCGCGCGGTGCTGCTCGTACAGCCGGCCCATATCCGCCAGAGCCCGCTCGACGGCCGGACGGTCGCGCCGGGTCACCGCCGGAAGAAAGTGGCTGGACACCATGGCATAGAAGCCTGTGGCGGGCTCGTGCGCCTGGCGCAGCAGCATCTCGGCCAGCCGGGGTTCGAGCTGCGCCTGCAGCCAGTGCTGGTGGCGCTCCCGGTACTCCACTTCCAGCGTGCGCAACCGCTCGATCAGCAGGCCCTGACGCGGTCCGTCTGGAGCGTTGGCAATCTGCAGGCAGGTCAGGTAGGACTCAATGATGTAGGAGGGTGGCGGCAGCACATCGGACACCAGGTTCTGGCTGGTTTCGATCTGTTCGTACAGCGGGCCGCCGACCTTCACCGTTTGCAGTGTCCAGTAGGCCCAGGCACCATAGCCCAGCAGGCCCAGGCAGAAGGCCGCAATCAGCAGCCGGAGCCGTTGGCCCAGCTTGAATCGGCGAAGCCAGTCCATGTGCGGGATTTCGGACGTTCTTTTTTGGAAACCGCTGCGAACTAGCGGTTCATGCCAATCGCGGCCAGGCGCGTGCCGGATGGCAGCTGGAACACCGAGACCGCCTGCACCTGGTCACCGGCCAGGGTCTTGAGGCTGCTGGCGGCGGCGGCCATTTCTTCGACCAGGGCCGCGTTCTGCTGGGTGACCTGGTCCATCTGCATGACCGCTTCACCCACCTGCTGCACACCCATGGCCTGCTCATTGCTGGCGGCGCTGATCTCGCCCATGATGTCGGTCACGCGGCGGATGCTGGTCACCACCTCGGTCATCGTGACGCCGGCCTTGTCTACGAGTACCGTGCCCTGCTCCACCCGTTCCACGCTGGCATTGATCAGGGTCTTGATTTCCTTGGCGGCTTCCGCGCTGCGGCCAGCCAGGCTGCGCACCTCGCTGGCCACCACGGCAAAGCCACGGCCCTGCTCGCCGGCGCGGGCTGCTTCCACCGCGGCGTTCAATGCCAGGATATTGGTCTGGAAGGCGATGCCGTCAATGACGCTGATGATGTCCGAGATCTTGCGGCTGGACTCGTTGATGCCCTTCATGGTTTCCACAACCTGGCCCACCACATTGCCGCCCTGGATGGCCACGGTCGAGGCGTTCTGTGCCAGCTGGTTGGCCTGATTGGCGCTGTCAGCGTTCTGTTTGACGGTGGAGCTGAGCTCCTCCATGGAGGCGGCGGTCTCTTCCAGTGCACTGGCCTGTTGCTCGGTGCGCATGGACAGGTCGTTGTTGCCCTGGGCAATTTCCGCGCTGGCGCCGGCTACGCCTTCGGAGCCGGTGCGCACGGTGGAGACCACACTGACGAGGTTGGTCTGCATGTCTTTCAGGGCTGCCAGCGCCAGGCTGGTTTCACTCTTGCCCGAGCCGTCAATGTGCAGCGTCAGGTTGCCTTCGGCCACGCTGCGGGCGATGTCAACGACCTGGTTCAACGGCGTGGTGATGGCCTTGATCAGCATCCAGCCGATGGCGATACCGATAGCCACGGCAATGATGACCACCACGGTGAAGAGAATGATGGTCTGGTGGTATTCGCTCTGGGCGCGCTCGAACTCGGCTTTGGCCTCTTTGAGCTGGATGTCCACCAGGCCATCCACCACACCGCCCAGCGGGTCAATGGCCTCGTACACGGGTTTGACCAGGGTCGTGACCTTGTCCTTGTCACCCGCCTCCAAGGCTGCGCGCAACTGGGCGACGACCGGTTGCGCCTTGGCCATCAGCTCGTCCGCCTGGGCCGCGCCCCGTTTCTCTTCGTCTGTTAGGTAGGTTGCGGTATAGGCTTTCCACTGCTCGGCGGCATGGGCGGTGGCATCCGCGACCTGCTTGACCGCACCCTTGGGTTCCATCATTCCTGCTGCCACCTTGTTGGCCGCATCGACAATGTCCGAGGCATACATGTCGTGGACGGTTTTGAGCTGTTTGAGGGGCACCACCCGGTCGTCATAAATGGTGCCGATGGACTGGTTGGTGCTTTTGACCTTCAGGAAGCCAAAGCCCGCCATCAGGGACACCATCGCAACCAGGACGGCAAACCCCAGTACCAGGCGGGTCGAGATTTTCATGTCATGCAGGTTCATCGTGAATCCTTTTGATATCAATCGCTATCGACAAAATAAGCCTAACACCCTTGGGGTTTGTTGGCTACGGCGATATGTACTTAGGCGCCTATGTTTGAACGGACGGTGGCTGTGCCGCACAATCGGGACCCATGAAAACGATACGCCTGCGCGCCGGCAAAGAGCGCTCCCTGCAACGCCGCCATCCCTGGATCTTCGAATCAGCTATCGCCAAAGGCAGCGGCGACAGCGGTGAAACCGTCAGGGTGGAGTCCGACAGCGGGGCCTTCCTGGGCTGGGCCGCGTTCAGCCCCAGCTCCAAGATCCGCGCACGGGTCTGGAGCTTTGACGAAGCGCAGCGTATCGATGCTGCGTTTTTCATAGCGGCAGTTTCCCGTTCTGTGAGGGCTAGAGCCCGATTTGACATACAGAGCGATGGGCTGCGGCTGGTCCACGGCGAGTCCGATGGGCTGCCGGGGCTGATCGTGGACCGCTATGGCGACACGCTGGTGGCGCAGTTCCTGTCCAGTGGTGCCGAGCGCTGGAAAGCCGTGCTGGCCGACGCGCTGCTGGCCGAGACCGGCCTCACCAAACTCTATGAGCGCTCCGACGCCAGCAGCCGCTCCCTCGAAGGACTGCCCGAGGTCAAGGGCTGGCTGCGAGGTGGTGGCGCGGACGCGGCGACCGATCTGGTGCTGCACGAGCATCAGTGGACACTGGGCCTCTCCATCGCCGACGGCCACAAGACCGGCTTCTACCTGGACCAGCGCGACAGCCGCAAGAGGTTTGCCGACTATTGCGCCCGCCTGGGCTTTGCGCGCATGCTCAATTGCTTTTGCTACACCGGTGGCTTCACCGTGGCGGCGTTGGCGGGGCTGCGCGCCGGGGGCTTTACGGGTGGGCATGTCACTTCCATCGACTCCTCCGGTCCGGCGCTGGAGCAGGCCCGGGCCAACGTACGGCGCAACGGGTTTGATGAAAGCCAGGCCACTTTCCTGGATGCGGACGTCAACGCGTCACTGCGCCAGTTTCTGGACCAGGGCCGCACGTTTGACGCCATCGTGCTGGATCCGCCCAAGTTTGCCCCAACCGTGGCGCATGCCGAGCGCGCTGCCAGGGCCTACAAGGACATCAACCGCCTGGCGCTCAAGCTGCTGGAGCCCGGTGGCGTGCTGTTCACCTACTCCTGCTCGGGCGGCATCAGCGCTGATCTGTTCCACAAGATCGTGGCCGGTGCGGGATCAGACGCCGGTGTGGACGGCTACATCACCGAGCGCATGGGCGGGGCGCCTGACCACCCGATGACGATTGCATTTCCTGAGGGTGAATACCTGAAGGGACTGGTAATCATGCGCAAGTAAGATTTGGCTCCCTCGGTCGCGCATCGTGTGCAGCTTCCTGGCCCTTACGTTGCGCAAGTAAGCGTGTCTGGTGTGCGCCCGCAGCAGGCATGGGGTGGCTGTTCTGCTCCGTGTCCCCCGCCCGCTGCGCGGGCTCCTCCTTGACCTGCGCAGAACAGCCACCCCATGCCTGCTGCTGGAATCTTTGTAGCCAGATCGCCGCAAACCAAGCCCCGCAGTATCAGTCGGGTAGTGGGTTTTGCGTAGGTCAAGGAGGAGCCCGCAGGGCGGGGGACACGAAGCAAAACGCGCTACCCGATTGATACAAGAGACACTGTAGTCCCGCCGCCCGACGCCTCGCGTTGGTCCAGCGTTGAAACCCACCGGCGAAAAGTGTCATTCAGGCGTAAGCTGCATGGCTTGATTTGACCAGTACACTCCCCACCTGCTGAATTTTGGATTCCCCCATGAGTTTGATCCCCGCCACCATCCTGACCGGCTTCCTGGGCTCGGGCAAAACCACGCTCCTGAAGCGCGTGCTGGCCGAGGCGCACGGCCAGAAGATCGCCGTTATCGAGAACGAATTCGGTGAAGAAAACATCGACAGTGACATCCTGGTCAGCGACACCAATGAGCAGATCATCCAGATGAGCAACGGCTGCATCTGCTGCACCATCCGCGAAGACCTGCGCGCCACGCTGCAACTGCTGGCGGCCAAGAAACGCACGGGCGTGCTGGACTTTGACCGCGTCGTCATCGAGACCACCGGTCTGGCCGACCCCGGCCCGGTGGCCCAGACCTTCTTCATGGATGACGAAATTGCCGAGTCCTTTTTGCTGGACTCCATCCTGACGCTGGTCGATGCCAAACATGCAGAGCAGCAGCTCAACGACCGCCAGGAGGCGCGCCGCCAGGTGGGCTTTGCGGACCAGATCTTCATCAGCAAGACCGATCTGGTCAGCAAGGACGAAACTGACGCCCTGATGCACCGCCTCAAGCACATGAACCCGCGCGCGCCACAAAAGGCCGTGCACTTTGGGGAGGTGGCATTGAGCGAGGTGTTCGACCTGCGCGGCTTCAACCTGAACGCCAAGCTCGACATCGATCCCGACTTCCTGAAGGAAGACGAGCACGACCATGACCATGATCACGAAGGGCACGACCATGCGCCAGGGGAACCCTGCGACCACCCCTCGCACGCCCATGGTGGCGGGCACCACCACCACCACGACGACGATGTCAAGAGCTTTGTCTTCAAGTCCGACCGGGCCTTTGATCCCGCCAAGCTGGAAGACTTTTTGGGCGCCATCGTCAATATCTACGGCCCGCGCATGCTGCGCTACAAGGGGGTGCTCTATATGAAGGGCACCGACCGCAAGGTCATCTTCCAGGGCGTGCACCAGTTGATGGGCAGTGATTTGGGTCCACAATGGGCCGACGGTGAGCACCGCTGCAGCAAAATGGTGTTTATCGGAATCGACCTGCCCAAGGACATTCTTTTGCAGGGCATGGAGCAGTCATTGGTGGCGGTGTAGGCGTGCCGGCGGTTTGCGCCCCGGCGAGCCCGATTTTTTGACATGTTTTTCTTCAGATTGAACACCAAATGATTGTCTCGATTTTGCAACTGATGGGTTTTCCCTTGGGGAAGCCTGTACACTCGCGCGCCGGAGAACACCCGCCAAAGCACTCATCCAAGGGCCCTGGCGGGACAGCAGGCCCCACCGACCATGCGCAGGAGAAATCTGCCAGGAGACAAGAAGTGAACGCTAAATCTGGAAAAGTCAGCAAGACCGCAGCAACCAAAAGCAAGGTGCAGGCCGCCGTCAAATCCAAGGGGAAGCCTGCCGCCAAACCTGCCAAGCCCGTGGCCAAACCGGCCGCCAAGGCGCCCGCCAAACCCGCGGTAAAAGTGACCATTGCTTCCAAATCTGCAGCCAAACCAGCGCCCAAAGCGCCGGCCAAGGCAGCACCCAAGGCAGCAGCAAAGCCTGTAGCCAAAGGCGTAGCAGCCAAGGCCGCGAAACCTGTGGCCAAAGCCAGCGCCAAGCCAGTGATCCCATCCCAAAAGAGCACTGTCAAAGCACCGGTCAAAGCCAAACCAGCGGCTTCCAAAGCCGTCGCTCCACCCGTTCCCAAACCCCGGGCTCCAGCCAGCCCAGTCCCCATGCCCGTTTCCAAAACGTCAGCCAAGCCAATGCAGACAACCGCTCCTTCCAAGTCAAAGTCCCCAGTCGCTGCCAGCGTACCGGTTGAAAAAACTGTTGCCGCTGCGCCGGTCGCAGTGCCCGCACCCGCGCCCGCCAAGGCCGGACGCCCGTCCTCCCGGCTGGCGCAGTTAACGGTCCCGTCCATGGCACAGACCGTGGCCTCGACCGCTGCCAAGGCCAGCTACACGCAGTCCACGCCGTCGCACATCATTGTTCCGGCGCTGCCTTCGTCGATCAAGAAAGACCCCAAGCTGGCCAATAACTGGAAGACCACACCGGTGGCCGACTTGAGCGACGCCGAACTGATGGCCATGCCCGATTCCGAGTACATGAATGCGGTGCAGCTGGCTGCGTTCCGTCTGAAGCTGACCAAGCTGAAGCTCGATATCCTGAACAGCGCCGGTGAGACGACCGAGCATCTGCGCGAAGATACGTCGGTGGTGCCGGACCCGGCTGACCGTGCCACGATTGAAGAAGAGCATGCGCTGGAACTGCGGACCCGCGACCGTGAGCGCAAACTGCTGAAAAAGATCGAGCAATCCATTGGCCGCATTGACGCCGGTGACTATGGGTATTGCGATGAAACCGGTGAAGCCATAGGCGTGGGCCGCTTGCTGGCCCGTCCCACCGCCACCCTGTCTCTGGAGGCGCAACAGCGCCGCGAACTCAAGCAGAAAATGTTTGGGGATTGACCGAACGCCACTTGTAACACCTGTTCGTTCGGTAAACTGAGCTTATGGCTACCAAAGACGATCGCCCAGGATTGTTGTCCAAGATGGCGATGTTCGTTCGCAATCCGACCAAGGACTGGTCGGAGTTGGAGCGCCCGCTGCCCGACCAGGACAGTGGCTTTGACAAGCAGGTCCTCAAGCAGATGATCGAGCGCAAGCGCCAGAACGACTTCGTTCGCAAGCGCGAGTTCGACCAATTGCGCAAACTGCGCAGCCGGGGTGCTTCCGCGGTCGCTGGCATGGGGCGGCCTTCCGTGTTCCAGTCCAGCATGGCAACGGACCCGGATGGTCGCGCGGTCACATTGAAGAAAATCGATGAGATCGAAGCCCAGATGTCCAAGCAGTGGTGGAAGGGCAAACAAGACGCCGCCAACGCACAGGGCGCCGGTTTTCCGGTGGCCAAGCCGCCAGCAGCCGCTCCCGCGCCTCCCCACGCGATGGAGCCCACGCGGCCCGCGTCTTTCTCCGAGCAGTTTGAGTCAACGGATGGACACGACAGATTCGCCGAAGAGTCACCCTCCAAGGGCGCCGAATTCAAGGCGACGGAAATGGGAGATGGCATGGACCCTGGCCTGCGCGCGCAGCCCCGAGCCCAGGCCCGTCCCGGAGCAGGAAGAGGCCCCGCGATGGGGTCGCTTGCAAACGGCTATGACAGCGCAGAAGTGGGCTTCTCGACGTCCAAGCTGTTTGCAATCGATGTGGAAGACATGGCCACCGACCCGGAGCTTGAGGAGGCCGCCATCCGGTTTGCCAACGGCGATGACGAAGGTGCCGAGAGCGGTCTGCTGGCGGCCCTGCGTGGCGACGGGGTACAGCCCGAGGTGGCCTATTCCTGGGTGGCGGCCCTGCTTGACCTGTACCGTGCAACGCAGCAGCGGACCCGATTTGAACAGGCGGTCGCGGAGTTCGCTGACCGCTTCGAGACGGTTCCACAATGGAGTGTGATTGGCGATGTGCCGGCTGGGCGCGCCGCTGCGAGTCCGGGCTCCGCCCCGGGCGCGACCCCGCCCCGCGCCAGCCGTGACTACTCGATCGGTGCGATCTGGTGCAGCCCTGCCGAATTGAATGCGCAGGCTCTGGAAGAGCTGCGCGATGCCATGGCATCGAACCCTACACCCTGGCATCTGGACTGGTCGCGGCTGGTTCGCATCACGGAGGATGCGGTGCCGTTGATGACCGGGCTCTTCGGCAGTTTGTGCGATGAGCCCGTGGCGCTGCGGTTCAGTGGCGCCCGCCGGTTGGTCGATACGTTGCGGTCCATGATGCCATCGGGTGACCAAAGTGTGAGCCCGGAGTGGTGGGCCATGCGCCTGAATGCGCTGCGGACCATGCAGCTGCTCGACGACTTCGAATTGGCCGCGCTGGACTACTGCGTGACCTACGAAGTGTCTCCGCCGGCATGGCAGGAGGCGCGTTGCCAATACGAAAACGTCGAGGCAGAAGACGAGGCCGCCGCACGTGCGGACCCCAGCGGCTGGGGGTCCGGCTACAGCCAGATGCCCACGGCGCCGATCGGGCTGGATGGATCGCAAGCCGTGGAGGTGGAGCTGACCGGCAATGTGCTGGGTGATGCCAGCCAGGCCCTGGCCAGCTTCGACAGGACGGGTCACAGGGGAGATGGCATCATCGTGTCCTGCAAGGGGCTGTTGCGTGTCGATTTTTCCGCTGCGGGCAGCATTCTGAACTGGGTGGCCATGCGCCAGGCAGAAGGCTGCCACGTCCAGTTCCGCGACGTGCACCGCCTGGTGGCGGCGTTCTTCAACGTCATCGGCATCAACGAGCATGCCCGGGTGGTTCCGCGCGCCATCTAGGCACTTGTTTTTGGGGCCATTGCCCGAATCTAGGAATCCATGGAACCCTATCACGGCACCACCATCATCAGCGTTCGTCGCAAGACCCCGCAGGGCTATTCGGTCGCCATTGGCGGCGACGGCCAGGTCACACTGGGCAACATCATCGTCAAGGGCAGTGCCCGCAAGGTGCGCAAGCTTTACCATGGCAAGGTGCTGGCCGGGTTCGCCGGCGCCACGGCCGATGCCTTTACCTTGTTTGAGCGCTTTGAAGCCAAGCTGGAAAAGCACCAGGGCCACCTGGTGCGCGCCGCCATCGAGCTGACCAAGGATTGGCGCACCGATCGGGTGTTGCGCCGTTTGGAGGCCATGCTGGCTGTGGCCGACCAGGATGCGTCGTTGATCATCACCGGCAACGGGGACGTGCTGGAACCCGAAAATGGCATTGTCACCATTGGCTCGGGCGGCGCCTATGCGCAGGCCGCTGCCATGGCACTGCTGAACCATACCGAGCTGTCGGCCGCCGACATCGTTAAACGCTCGCTGGAAATAGCCGGCGAAATATGCATTTACACCAATATGCAGCACACCATCGAAGTGCTTGGGGACAGTCCGAAGCCCACCTAGTGGGCAAGCTCGGTTCCCAACTGATCAAGTATGAATCCCCAAGAAATCGTTTCTGAACTCGACAAACACATTGTGGGCCAGGCCCAGGCCAAGCGCGCGGTCGCGATTGCGCTGCGCAACCGCTGGCGGCGCCAGCAGGTTGAAGGTGATCTGCGCGGCGAGATCACCCCGAAGAACATTCTGATGATTGGCCCTACCGGCGTGGGCAAGACCGAGATTGCCCGGCGTCTGGCGCGACTGGCCGATGCGCCGTTTATCAAGGTCGAGGCGACCAAGTTCACCGAAGTGGGCTATGTCGGCAAGGACGTCGACTCCATCATCCGGGACCTGGCGGATATTGCCGTCAAGCAGACCCGTGAAATGGAAAAACGCAAGGTGCGCGCACGCGCCGAGGATGCGGCGGAAGAGCGCATTCTCGACATCCTGATTCCACCGCCGCGTGCCGAGTTCGGCGTCGTCCACGCCGAAGACCAGCCGCAAAGCACCGCACGCCAGACCTTCCGCAAGAAGTTGCGCGAAGGCCAGTTGGCCGACCGCGACATCGAGATGGACGTGGCGCTGCCCGCCCCGCAACTGGAGGTCATGGGGCCGCCCGGCATGGAAGAAATGACAGAGCAGCTGCGTGGCATGTTCGGCCAGTTGGGGCAAAACAAGCGGCAGACCCGCAAGCTGAAAATCAGTGAAGCCCAGAAGCTGCTGGTGGATGAAGAGGCCGCCAAACTCGTCAACGAAGACGACATCAAGACCCAGGCCATCACCATGCTGGAGCAAAACGGCATTGTGTTCATCGACGAGATCGACAAGGTGACGTCCCGCAGCGAAGGCAGTGGTGCCGAGGTGTCGCGCCAGGGTGTGCAGCGCGATTTGTTGCCACTGGTCGAAGGGACATCGGTGTCGACCAAGTATGGCGTGGTCAAGACCGACCACATCCTGTTCGTGGCCTCGGGCGCCTTTCACTTGAGCAAGCCCAGCGACCTGATTCCCGAGTTGCAGGGGCGCTTTCCGATCCGCGTGGAATTGCAGTCGCTGTCGGTGCAGGACTTCGAAGCCATCCTCGTGCAAACCCATGCGTCGCTGGTCAAGCAATACCAGGCCTTGCTGGCCACCGAGCAGGTGACGCTGGACTTCACCGCAGAAGGCATTACCCGGCTGGCCCAAATTGCGTTTGACGTGAATGAGCGCACCGAAAACATCGGTGCCCGCCGACTGGCGACTGTCATGGAGCGCCTGCTCGATGACGTCAGTTTTGATGCGACGGCGTTGGCGGGGCAGACCGTGCACATCGACGCCGCCTACGTGGACGCCCGCCTGGGTGCGCTCAGCCAGAACGAAGACCTGTCCCGTTACATCTTGTGACACCTGAATCATCCCGTTGACTCTCAAGCGTTACTTTCACAGCCTGCGCTAAGTCCTTCATTTAGAACGATTTTTGCCTCAATTGAGGCTTCAAAAACGCTTCTAAGTCGTTGATTTCATTGGAAAAAATTCTCGTAAGCCCTCTTGCGGGATTCACTTTTGCTGATACAGTGCAAAAAAGTGGAATTAAGTGGTGAAAAGTGCTCTTGGGCAGAGCTTTTTGCCCGGGCGTGCAAGAAAAGGTGGATTCTGGTGTTTCAAGGGGCTTCGTCTCTCAGTCTGGATGCAAAAGGTAGGCTCTCCGTGCCGACCCGGCACCGTGACGTCCTGAGCGCGACGGCTGCAGGCCTGCTCACCATCACCAAGCACCCGGACGGCTGCCTGTGGGTGTTTCCCCGTCCTGAGTGGGAAAAATTTCGCGCCGGTATTGCCGCCATGCCGCAGTCGGCCCAGTGGGTCAAACGTTTCTTCCTCGGCAATGCCATGGACGTCGAAATGGACGGCACCGGGCGCGTGCTGGTGTCGCCCGAACTGCGTGAGGCGGCCGGCTTGGGCAAGGATGTCTGGTTGATGGGCATGGGCAGCTATTTTGAACTGTGGGACAAGGCAACGTACGACGCGAAGGAGGCGGCCTTCAAGCAAGGTGAGTTGCCGGACGCGTTCAAGGACTTTTCCTTTTAAGGCCGGGCGGTGGAAACTCCATGGACCCACTCGACCGTCTTGTTGAACGAAGCTGTGGATGCGTTGTTCAACAATGTCTCGGACCCCTCTGCACCAGAGGCTGACGGCACCTATGTGGACGCCACCTTCGGACGTGGCGGTCACTCCCGTTTGATTCTTTCGCGTCTCTCCCCCGTGGGGCGTTTGATTGCATTTGACCGTGACCCCGAAGCCGTTGCACAGGCCAATGCCATTGCCGACGAACGTTTTTCCATTCGCCATGAGGCTTTTTCGCATGTGGCGGATTTGCCCGGCGCCAGTGTGGCCGGCATCCTGATGGATTTGGGCGTCAGCTCCCCCCAGATCGACAACCCGGTTCGTGGATTCAGCTTCCGCTTTAACGGACCGCTGGACATGCGCATGGACACCACGCGTGGAGAGAGTGTGGCTCAGTGGCTGGAGACAGCTGAAACCAATCAAATCGCGGAGGTGATACGTGAATATGGTGAAGAACGGTTTGCTGGCCCCATTGCAAAGGCGATTGTTGCTCGCCGACAGGAACGGGGCCCAATTTCAACCACCACCGAGCTGGCCCAACTCGTGGCTGACACGGTCAAAACCCGCGAGCCGGGCCAGAACCCTGCAACGCGCACATTTCAGGCTTTTCGGATTTTCATCAACGCCGAGCTTGAGGAGTTGCAACAAGCGCTAGAAGCCTGTCTGCACATACTGCAGCC
>JAUSNJ010000132.1 GCA_030645355.1 Rhodoferax sp.
TGTGGTCCAGAACCTGTTCAAGGCCTGGTTTCCTGACGCCTTCGACTACTACGTGCTGCTGGCCATTCCCGCCTCGTTCCTGGCTGCTGCCCTGGTCGGTGCGGTGATGGAGCGCAGCGTGATCCGCTTCCTCTACGGCCGCCCGCTGGAGACGCTGCTGGCCACCTGGGGCATCAGCCTGGTGCTGATGCAAGGCGTGCGCAGCTTGTTCGGCGCGCAGAACGTGGGCGTCGAGAACCCGGCGTGGATGTCGGGCGGCATCCAGGTGCTGCCCAACCTGGTGCTGCCCTACAACCGGCTCGCGATCCTGGTGTTTGCCGCCGCGGTGCTGATCGGCATGGCGCTGCTGATCGGCAAGACCCGGCTGGGGCTGTTCGTTCGCGGCGTCACGCAGAACCGCCGCATGGCCAGCTGTGTGGGCGTGAACACCGCGCGCATCGACATGCTGGCCTTCAGCCTGGGTGCGGGCATTGCCGGGCTGGCGGGCTGTGCGCTCAGCCAGGTGGGCAACGTCGGTCCCGACCTGGGCCAGGGCTACATCGTCGACAGCTTCATGGTGGTGGTGCTCGGTGGCGTTGGCCAGCTGGCCGGCACCGTGGTGGCCGCGCTGGGCCTGGGCGTGCTCAACAAGCTGCTGGAGGGCTGGGCCGGCGCGGTGCTGGCCAAGATCATGGTGCTGGTGTTCATCGTCGTCTTCATCCAGAAGCGGCCGCAGGGTCTCTTCGCGATCAAGGGAAGGAGTGCCGAGGCATGAGCGCGGTGCTTACTTCGCCGACGGGCCTGCAGCAGAAGCGCGGCCTGCTGCTCGGCACCCGCGGCTGGCTGGCAGTGATCGCCGCGCTGGCGGTGATCACCGTGGTGTTCCCGGTGCTCAACCTGCTGGTGCCGGCGGGCAGCCCGTTCCACGTCAGCGACTATGCCGTGCAGCTGACCGGCAAGATCCTCTGCTACGCCATCTGCGCGCTGGCGATGGACCTGATCTGGGGCTACACCGGCATCCTGAGCCTGGGCCATGGCCTGTTCTTCGCGCTGGGCGGCTACGGCATGGGCATGTACCTGATGCGCCAGATCGGGCTGGACGGCAACTACAAGAGCCCGCTGCCCGACTTCATGGTGTTCCTGAACTGGAAGGAACTGCCCTGGACCTGGACGGTCTCCGATTCGTTCATCGCGCAGATGCTGCTGGTGGTGCTGGTGCCGGGGCTGCTGGCGCTGGTGTTCGGCTGGTTCGCCTTCCGCTCGCGCATCAAGGGCGTGTACTTCTCGATCATCACGCAGGCCCTGACGTTCGCCGCGATGCTGCTGTTCTTCCGCAACGAGACCGGCTTCGGCGGCAACAACGGCTTCACCGACTTCAAGCGTTTGCTCGACCTGCCGATCGCCACGCCGGGCATGCGCATCACGCTGTTCGTCATCACCGGCTGCACGCTGGTGGGCTGCTACCTGCTGGCACGCGCCATCGTCAACAGCAAGTACGGCCGGGTGCTGCAGGCCATCCGCGACGCCGAGACGCGGGTGATGTTCACCGGCTACAACCCGCTGGCCTACAAGCTGAGCATCTGGGTGCTGAGCGCGGTGATGTGCGCGGTGGCCGGCGCCTTGTACGTGCCGCAGGTGGGCATCATCAACCCCAGCGAGATGAGCCCGGCGGCCAGCATCGAGATCGCCATCTGGGCCGCGGTGGGCGGCCGCGCCACGCTGATCGGGCCGATCGTCGGCGCGTTCTTCGTCAACGGCGCCAAGAGCTGGTTCACCGTGGCCTTTCCGGAGTTCTGGCTGTACTTCCTGGGCGCGCTGTTCATTGCCGTCACACTGTTTCTGCCGAACGGGATCGTCGGCCTGTTCCGCAAGGCCAGGGAGAAGCAGGCATGACGCCCGACCTGATGGAGCAAGGCGCACAGCGCCGCGCCGCGTATGAAGCCAAGCAGCAGGCCAGCCGGGCCACCGAGTCGGGTGGTCGCAGCGCCGCCTACGGCCGCATCGCGCGGCTGTGCGTGCCCGATTTCACCCAGGGCGTGGCGCTGTACCTCGACGACCTCACC